>JAJRPH010000312.1 GCA_024280875.1 Deltaproteobacteria bacterium
GAGGGCGCTATGATACAGCAGAGCCCCCCCGGTTTTAGCACCCTTGCGATTTCTATCATGGAGATCCAGAAAAATTCGATGTGCTCAAAAGCCTGTCCTGAAATTATGACATCTACAGAGTTAGAGCCTACCTCTTTCCAGTGATAAGGATTTTTAAGCACAATATCTACATTTTTGCCGGGAGCCATGTCAAGACCCCGGTAGCACCAGGCGGGCTGGTCGAAAATTTCTTTATAAGACCCGTTGACATCCAGGCTGCCAAGGTCAAGGATGACGATTGGTTGATCCATTAAGGCATTCAGGTATTTTTTTTTAAATGCCAGCATTTTATCAAATGAGCTTTGGTGCATAGGTGCCTTCAATGGGTTGATGAGCCTGCCGGGTGAGGGCAGGGGAAATAAAATACCTATCTGTCTTAAATAAAAAAGATATAAAGTCAACAGGTAATTTCTGAAATGTCGCCATCCCGGGCCGTTTTGTAAATGCCTTCTTCATCGGAATCTTTGTTTTGTGTGCTGGTTTAAAATCTGTTATCTGTATTTTATGCTCATTAGATACTGTTAGTTTTTTACATTGCGATTAATTTTTTGATTTTTTCTGATAAATCGTCAAATTTGATCTGGGTAATAATTTATGCTTTGGTCGTGTGGACCGAAAGAGAATAATCCTGTCTGGCGGATGCTTGCCAGACTGTATGTCTGGTGGTTTCAGTTTTTGAATAGGACGGCGGAATCCGTTAGCGGCGAAACCGTCCCCTGTGGTTTTTTTAATACTGATACGGTATTAACAGAAGGAAATAAGATAACAATTATCGTGCCGGTGTATAATGCCTATGAGGAGTTGAAAAATTGCCTTGAAAGCGTCATTAATAAAACAAGATATCCGTATCGGCTTCTGGTTATAGATGATTATAGCTCAGATCAACGTATTCGGCCGTTGTTGCAGACATACGCCGCGACCTATTCAAATATTTGTGTAAAATACAATGACCGGAATCTGGGATACACCGCCACCATAAATAGAGGCTGTGAACTGGCCGCTCCCGATGACGTTGTTTTACTGAACAGTGATACTCAGGTCACTTTAAACTGGCTGAGGAAATTATCGGATTGTGTTAAAATATCTCATCGAACCGCAACGGTGACGCCATTATCCAATGCGGCGGGTCTATTTTCCTTGCCGGTTAAAAACAGGGTCAATGAAATTCCTGATTTTTTATCCATCGATGACATGGGAGAAATGGTCGAGCGATTGTCATTGGGGTTGAGGCCAAGGGTGCCCACAGGCAATGGCTATTGCATGTATGTGACACGTAATGCATTAAATATCACAGGTAATTTTGATGAAAAGCGTTTCCCCAAAGGCTATGGAGAGGAAAATGATTTTTGCATGCGGGCAAGCAAAAGGGGCTTTCTGCATTTTATTGAGGATTCGACATATATATATCATCAACGCACAGCTTCTTTTAAATCGTTGAAAAAGGATATTGTCACAGCAAGCATGAAGACCTTGACCCGGTTGCATCCTGAGTATAAATATCTGGTGTTAAAGTGGATAATTTCCGATCCGTTGGATGACTTTCGAAAAATTTTAAAAAAATCGATACCTGTATGAAAATTATTTTTAACTCGTACAATACAGTTGGCGCCGGTCCATCGAATGTTACGAAATTTATCTTAAAATCACTTGTGGAAAGAAAAGTACCATATAAAAAATATTTCATTATTCCAAGGATTTATTTATTTGAGGATGTGGAGGGCAATAGTTGCCTGAAAATATATAAGATACCCGTGCTACGGAATTTTTTGAAATATGTATTTCGTGGATTTTATGATATATTTTTATTCCCTGCCGTTACATTGATTTTAAACCCTACGGCTGTCATCGTGCTTGCAAATTATTCACCCATGAAAGTATGCGGCAAAAAAATTGTGTTTATGCGGCATCCGTTTTTAGTCGACAAGTTCTCGAAAATATATGATGATCCAAAGACTTTTATAATAGAACGGATCCGGAAAATAGTGTTTATTCTAACCCTGATGTCAACCGATGTGCTGGTTGTTCAGAGCAGCTACATGAAGCGGGCGCTATTGAAGAGGTTCGGCAAACGGGTAGCCCATCTGCATATTTATATCCTGCCGAATCCCATAAGTAACTTGATTGATTTCAATGAATCGAATATAGATACATGTGTTAAAAACGATAATAATAATCATAAAATTGTACTATTTATCAGCAGGTATTACCCACATAAGAATCATTGTTTTTTGGTGAAATTAGCTGAAAAGTATCAGAATGAGTTTAGAAGGGGAAAAATTAAATTTTATATTACCATTGGTGCATCTGAGGGGGGTAGGAGGGCGCGTCGTCTGTTGGATAAAATTGTTGAACAGAAGCTTGGCGACATTATATACAACCTTGGGGAATTACCCAATACGGCGTTGGCGCAATACTATCGAACCGCACGATGCCTTTTTTTCCCTTCCCAGTCGGAAACATTCGGCAATCCGTTAATAGAGGCAATGGCTTACGGGCTTCCTGTTATTGTCCCGGATCTGGGTTATGCAAAGGCGGTTTGCGGTGAAGCCGGAACTTATTATAATACCGGTGATCTTGCTGATGCATTTGATAAAATTATGACACTGGTGGGAGATAATTTACTTTGTGAAAAATATTCCCGTATCAGCCGCATAAGGGTAAAAAAAATCCCCACAACAGATCAGTGGATAGATGAAGTTTTATCTTTGACTGTATAAGAAATTGTTAATTGAATGGAAATTAATGTGAGTAGACTTGATATTCTTATAGTTAATTATAACAGCACACGTTACCTGTTGAAATGTTTGCGTTCAATTTATATGTCGTTGGATAGCAACATTGATGTCAAGGTGTATGTCGTCGATAATGCATCAAAAGATAATGTAAATTTATTACAACAAAAATTTCCCCATGTGATTTTATCGAAAAACAGCATCAATATCGGTTTTGCCAAAGCGGTTAACTATTTAATTTCCAAAACCGACGCGCCCAATATATTATTATTGAACCCCGACACCATTGTAGGTAAGAACTTTTTTAAATCCATGCTGGATTTTATGGAGAAGAATCCTGATGTGGGCATCGCAGGTCCTAAAATTTATGAAAGTGACGGTAGTATTCAGGGGTCTGCAAGGTCGTTTCCGACGCCGATGACGGCATTGTTTGGTCGAAATTCATTCATGACAAAGTTTTTTCCGGACAACCGGTTGACAAGAAAAAATATTTTAAACAGCACCGCAACCGGGGATGCCCCCATAAAAGTTGACTGGATATCCGGGGCATGTATGATGGTACGGCGAAAAGCGGTTGAGGATATCGGGCTGCTGGATGAAAATTTTTTTATGTATTGGGAGGATGCGGACTGGTGCAGGCGAATGATCCATAATACGTGGAAGGTGGTTTACTATCCGGGGGCTTCCATTGTACATTTTTCCGGAAGAAGTAGTGATCGTAATTTAATTCAATCTGTTGTTGCATTTCATAAAAGCGCTTATTATTTATTTAATAAGTATTATCCAGATACTTTAGGTGTTATGCGGGGAATTGTCATGATGGGGCTGGGGGCACGGGGTTGTTTTTTACTGGCGCTTCATGGTATTCACCGCTGGAAAATGAGAAAAAATAGAAATTACGCACCTGTAGACAGTCTTAAGCAGGCCGCTGAAAAAAATGTAAAAGGAGTCGTAAGGTCAGGTTTATGAAAATATTAATTACAGGCGGCGCCGGGTTTATCGGTTCTCATCTTGCTGACAGGCTTATTCAGGACGGGCATGAGGTGTTTGCGATAGATGACCTGAGCACAGGCAGCATAAAAAATATCAAACAGCACCAGAAAAACAGCCGATTTAAACTGGTTGTGGATACGATTTTAAATGAAATCCTGATGGATGAAATGGTTTCAAAATGTGACCAGGTTTATCACCTGGCCGCTGCTGTGGGGGTGAAACTGATAATGAATCGTCCGGTGGAGACCCTTGAAACTAATGTCAAAGGGACCGAGATGGTTCTTTCCATTGCCAACAAGTATAAAAAAAAGGTCCTGATTGCATCCACCAGCGAGGTCTACGGAAAAATCATGAACGGCAACAACCCACCGCCGCTGAAGGAAGATGCGGACCGTCTGATGGGGGCGACTACCAAAAGGAGATGGGCTTATGCCTGTTCAAAGGCTTTTGATGAATTTCTGGCTCTGGCCTACTTTGAGGAAAAAAGACTGCCGGTAATAATCGCAAGACTGTTCAATACAGTGGGCCCACGGCAGACCGGTCAATACGGTATGGTTCTGCCAAATTTTGTTCAAAAAGCTCTGATCGGTAAACCGATTATCATTTACGGGGACGGTTCCCAGTCCAGGAGTTTTACGCACATTGCCGACGTGGTGGAAGCGTTGACTAAATTAATGGAAGAACCCGGTGCTATCGGTCAGGTTATCAATGTGGGGAATAGAGAGGAGATAACCATTAAAGATCTCGCATTGATGGTGAAAAAAATGACGGCAAGCTCTTCTGAAATTGAGAATATATCATATGACAGAGCTTACGGGCCCGGTTTTGAAGACATGCAGAGGCGGTCGCCGGACATTAATAAATTAATAGACTTGATCGGTTATGAGCCCTGCAATGATCTGCAATCGATTGTTCAAAGTGTCATAGATTATTATCTGAAATCATGAACCAGCTTTTGGCCTATAGTGTTGCCTTCTTTCTTGCATTTGGGGGGGCTCTTCTCCTGACCCCGCTTGTTAGACATTTTGCCGTTAAATATCATTATGTCGCCATCCCAAGGGCGGATCGGTGGAATAAAAATACCACCGGCCTTTTCGGCGGTATCAGCATTTTTGTCAGCATGATGGCTGCATGGCTGTGTTCCGCTTTCATATTTTTGCAGTTCCAAAGTTTTATCCAGCCCCTTTTACCTGTCATACTGGGCGGAACATCAATTTTTATTCTGGGGCTTGTGGATGACATTTCTGAAGTTAATCCGCAATATAAATTGATCGGGCAGGTGGTTGTGGCGTCCGTTTTGGTGATTTTCGGATTCCAGTTCAATTGGTTTGAATCAAAAACCGCCAATCTGTTGATCAGCATTTTTTGGATTGTTGGTATTACCAATGCCTTTAATCTTTTGGATAATATGGATGGCCTGTCGGCCGGAGTTGCCTGTATTTCCGGATTTTTTCTCTGTCTGTGGCTGGCCATCACCCCCGGGGGCAA
>JAJRPH010000313.1 GCA_024280875.1 Deltaproteobacteria bacterium
CGATAATATTTATAACGGACCGGATTTTTCTGATAATAGTTCTGGTGATATTCCTCAGCCGGGTAGAATTTGTCGTATTTTATGATTTCAGTTGCGATCGTCCCATCATATCGGCCGGATGCTGCAATATCGGCTTTTGATTTTTCAGCTGCCTGTTTTTGTTCTTCGGTATGATAAAAAATGGCGGATTGGTACTGCGGTCCCCGGTCGACAAATGAGCCGCCGGCATCTGTGGGATCAATTTGTTTCCAGAAGAGATCCAGCAGCTTCTCATATGAAATTTTTGCCGGATCATAGGAAATCCGGATGGCTTCCAGGTGGCCGGATTTACCGGATGAAACTTGTTCATAGGTGGGATTTGCCGTCTGGCCGCCCGTATATCCGGAAACAACGTCATTTATTCCGTTAATTTTTTCAAACGGTGCTTCCATGCACCAGAAACAACCACCTGCAAAAGTCGCGGTTTCCGCGTTAATCGGAAGTCGGGCCTCTATTTCATCCGCGTTTGCGGAAATGTCCTTATTATTACATCCAAATAAACTCATGATCATAATTCCTGATATGATTAGTTTGATATATATGTTCATGGCAATCATCCTTTTTTTTAAAACAGTTATATTAAAAGAAATATAATACATTTCTAAAAGGGCGCAACAATTGGCTGATTTGCTCATTATTCGGAACTGAATTTATATTCTCCGGATTATTTATTTTTAAACACTGGAAAAGATTGACAAAAGACACAGTGTCTTTAAAATAAATTTTTAATCGGAGTAATTAGTGGTTGAACGATAAGTACATTTTATTAGGTTGAGTCCTTTGCACTGACGTTGGGTTTCATTTCTTTACCCAACCGACTTAAATCTTAAACAATTTTTGAATTTAAATTTAAGGGACTTAACCCAACAAAAAAAATATCACAAAAAAAAGGGGGGACGATGAAAGAAAAAGCAACCGACGAATCCAACCAAAATACATCTGCTTTGGAAGGAAAACCGCTTTCCCGACGAGAGTTCATGAGCAGCCTGGCTCTGGGGGGCGGTGCACTGGTGCTGCTATCCGGGTGCAGCCGGTGGGTCCTTCCCGGGCCTGGTGCAAAGGAACGGGAAAAAATCTATGAGTATATTGCCGTAGATTACACCAAATGTACCGGATGCCGTACCTGTGAAGCGGTCTGTGCATCTTTTAACAATCCGGTCGCAGTCAACGGCAGGATGATACCCGGCCCCGGCAACCCGGGCCTGTCCAATATTTATGTACACTCCTTTAACCCGGATGTCAGTGCACCTGCGGTATGTGCCCGATGCGCGGACACACCGTGTGTGAATGTCTGTCCGGTAGACCCTGACCCGGCAGTCGGCCGCTGGGCGATTTTTCAGGATACAAAGTATGGAACCATTATCAATGATCCGGATCGGTGCATCAGCTGTGGAAATTGCGTGGAAGCCTGTAATGCCGAGAGTGTGGGGATTCTGGCGCAGCATCCGGAAACCGGTCGCCCCATGCGCATGTGTACCCTGTGTGACGGTGATCCCCAATGTGTCAGCTTTTGTCCCTATGAGGCATTGTCCTTGATACGCGTCAGCGCGGATCAGCAGTATTACAGAATGTCGCCGGACGCAATCGCCAAAGAACTCAGCAAAAGCTGGTATGACTTATCCGTCTAATCCGAAGTAAGGAGGATGATATGAACAACGCACAACCATCCGGATATTATAAAGTATTATTAGATATTAATTTGAGCACAGGAGAAATTAAACGCACACCGATTCCGGTCGAAGATATTGAAAATTTTATCGGTGGCCGTGGTCTGGGTATGAAAATTCTGTGGGACCGACTTCCAAAACCGGGTATTGACGCCCTTTCCCCGGAAAACCCGCTGATGTTTATGCCCGGACCGTTTTCCGGGTTTCCCATACCGTCAGCCTCCCGGACGGTGGTCGTGACCAAATCGCACTGCACGTCGCCGGAAACATCGCCATATCCGAATGCTTCAACGGTCAGCTATTCCAATATGGGCGGCTTTCTGGGCCCGGAAATCCGGTTTGCCGGTTATGACGGCATTGTGATTTCCGGAAAAGCGAAGGCTCCGTCTTATATTGTCATTGAAGATGACCGGGTGGAAATTCGGGATGCCAAACCTTTCTGGGGCATGAAAACAGATGAATTTGACAAAACCCTGATCAAGGAGCTCAATAACGAACGGTTTCAGACCTGCTACATCGGCCCGGCCGGTGAAAACCTGGTATCATATGCCTGTATTCTGCACACCACAGCAAGAGCTGCCGGCCGGGGTGTTGGTGCGGTCATGGGCTCCAAGAATTTGAAAGCCATTGCCGTTAAAGGCACCGGCATGCCTAATGTAGCGGACCTTCCGGCATTCAACAAAAGTTTGAGTGATGTCCGGGGGGTGTTTAAGGGCTTTACCGGCAGACTTCTCACCGATTTCTGGCGAGAGGCCGGCACTGCCTCGTTCCTTCAGGTGATGAGTGATGACGGATTGATGGCGGTTAAAAATTATCGAGAAGGCACCTTTACTGAAATCGAAAAAATCAATGCCAAAACAGCCAGGGAAAAAGCATGGGTGCGTGATTTTGCCTGCTACTGCTGTTGTCTTGCCTGCAAGAAAAGCGGTGCGATAAAAGAAGGCCCCTATAAAACCATTGTGCATGACGGTCCGGAATATGAGACCGGCGTGATGTTCGGAGCCAACCTGATGATTTCCGATTTCAATGGCCTGATGAAGGCTATCTATGACGGGGATGATCTGGGAATGGATATTATTTCCGCGGGAAATGTCATAGGATTTTTAATGGAAGCCCATGAAAAAGGATATGTTTCAAAATCAGATCTGGACGGCATTGACCTGTCCTGGGGAAATGTGGATGCCGTGCTGTTGATGATAGACAAGATCAGTCGTCGAGACGGAATCGGCAAACTGGCCGCCAAAGGCGTCAAGGCGGTATCCAAACAGGTGGGACAAGGCAGTAATAAATTCGCTATTCATGTCAAGGGGCTTGAACTGGCTGCCCATAATATTCATGCCAATCCGCCCCGGGCATTGTGTTATGCAACCGCCAACCGGGGGGCATGCCATCTGAGCGGCGATAATGTTCCCCACCAGAATTTTGTGGCGGCCGTGGATTCTCTGGGCCTTTGCCTGTTTGCGTCTGATCATAACAAATGGATGATGCCCGGTATTTCCAAGCAAAAAATGGCAAATTTGCTGACGGCCATCACCGGTATTGAATACGATGCGGATAAATTCATGGAAGCCGGCGAACGGGTCTTTAACCTTGAGAAAATGTTTAACCTGCGGGAAGGATTTACCCGGAAAGATGACAGCCTGCCTGACCGGTTCTTAGCCGAACCGTTTACCATGGGTCCGGAAAAAGGGGCTAAGCTTGATCGGCAGGAATTTACGGAATTGATGGATAATTTCTACGCAGAACGCAACTGGGACATCCAAACCACGCGTCCTTCAGATGAAAAACTCGAGCAGCTGGGGCTTGGGTTTACAATTTAAATTGATTCCAAAAGTCAGATATGTGTAAAAAAAACTCCCGCCTGGTCACCCGGAAGGCAGGAGTTTTTTTGCCCAACAGTAATGAATGATACTAAGAACTGAACCGCTACGCGGAATGATGCACCCCGTTCGTCCTGCCAAATACCCCACGAATAAAAATATTTCCGATTAAACAACTATCGATTACAATACCTCCTGAACGGACGGAAGTCCATTTCTTATAATCTTTTTAC
>JAJRPH010000314.1 GCA_024280875.1 Deltaproteobacteria bacterium
GCAAACAGAAAATTAAATCAAGTCATGCCTTAGACCAGCTATTTAAAGGTAAGTTGCCTGATCTATTATGGTAGTGCTAATACCTATAAAAACTCGCTGAATAATTACAAATATTAATATTAAAATATTCATAATATAATAGAGAGACTATGACGACTTATTCTCGTAAAAATCGGCCCGTAATTATCGGTATCGGACAATGTGTCCACCGCCCCGTTGTGCCGGCGGAAATTAAAACTCCCATGGAATTGATTGAAATGGCAGTACGAGAGGCGGAAGCGGATTCACACGTTAAAGCCCTGGCACAGAAAGTGGATACGCTGTGCCTGGTCAATATTTTGACGCAGCAATATGATGATCCGCTTTCAGAACTTTCAGGCAGGCTCCATATTAAACCAAAACATCAGTCATATACCTGGGTCGGCGCATCCGCCCCCCAGTGGTTCCTTAACCAAGCTACAGAAAAAATTATTTCAGGTGGGACCCGGATCGCGTTGATTTGTGGCGGTGAAGCATTCCATTCCAAGAAGGTAGATGCCAAGGCCAACGGGTCCGTTTTTCAGCAGTGGGATTTTCCCCACAAAAAGCCATGGATGGCCGGCGACCTCCGGGACCCGGTTACTGAACTGGAAATGAAATACGGGCTGACGCTTCCGATCAATTTCTATCCTCTTTTTGAAAATGCCCTGAGACATCATGAAGGCCTGACCGTAGAGGAACATAAAAAAGAATTGGGGAAATTTTGTGCCGACATGTCTGAAATCGCGACAGGCAATCCGTATTCATGGTTCCAGACGCCAAAAATGACAGATGAAATTTCGGTTATTTCAGAATCCAACCCGATGATATCCTTCCCTTATACCAAGTTCTTGTGTTCGATGATGCAGGTGGATCAGGCTGCTGCGATTTTTTTAACGGATGAGCAGACGGCATCGGATATAGGAGTCCCAAAAGAGAAGTGGGTATATCCCGTGGGAGGCGGAGATGCCTCTGATATCTGGCATGTATCCGAACGGGTAAATTTTTATTCATCCCCTTCAGCCAGGGTCGCTGCCGATACGGCGCTTGCTCAGGCCGGGGTAACCCTTGATCAGGTCGACTGCCTTGACTTGTACAGTTGCTTTCCCTGTGCCACACGCATTGTGCGTAACATGTTGGGCATGGACAAAAACGATCCGCGTCCCCTTACAGTTACCGGCGGCATGCAATGCTTTGGCGGGCCGGGGAATAATTATTCGATGCATGCCATCTGCAAAATAGTGGAGTTACTCAGGCTGGATAAAGACAGGATCGGGCTGATTCATTCACTCAGCTGGTTTATCAGTAAACACTCCGTCGGTATATATTCAGGGTATTGGCGGCAGGCTGATAACAGGAATGCGGCTGGTATGGCTCTTCGGTCCGGCCTCGATAAAATTAAAGGGCCGAAAGTCGTAGAAGAGGCTGATGGAAATGGGGAAATTGAAACATATACGATTTTTCATGACAGAAACAGTCGCCCCACAGATGCGGTAATCATCGGAAAACTTGCTGATGGTAGCCGTTTTCTGGCAAAGCCGGAGCTGAACGCTGGTATACTTGAGGATATGATGAATCAGGAATTTATCGGCAGAATGGGCAGGGTTCGATCAAAGGGGGGCTTTAATTTCTTTCAGATCTAACAGGGATAAAGGGATACGATATGCATATCGGGGTTTTTGCTGACATTGAGGGGAGTTTTGGTATCTGGCGAATGCGTCAGTGCCGTATGGGAACACGGGAGTGGCAGTATGGACGCGCCTGTTTAACCAAAGACGTCAATTCTGTTATTCAGGGCGCTTTTGACGGTGGTGCCGAAAAAGTTACGGTGAAAGATACTCATGAAGTCGGCTTCAATTGTTTGATTGACAAGGTGGACCCCAGAGCTGAGTATATTGGCGGTCATTATATTAAGCCATCCTTGTTTGGAAAGATTACCGACCTGGATCTGGTCCTGTATGTGGCCATCCATGCTGCTTCCGGAACAGAAGGCTCTTTTTTTCCCCACACCCATTACGGGATTTTTTCTGAAGTTCGGCTGAACGGAAAGCGTGTCTGTGAAATGGACATCTATGGTGCTTATCTGGGAGAACTGGGTATTCCCATCGGTTTTGTTTCAGGAGAATATATTGCTGTAAAACAGGCTTTAGAAGCTCTGCCATGGGCAAAATCCGTTATCATTGACAAAAGAAAGGAGACCTATACATCGGGTGAAAAAAGTTTCCGCTATCTTAAAGAAGGAAGAGTATTGCTTCAGCAGACTGCTCAAGAAGCCGTCCGTCATGCATCACAGATGCAGCCTCTGGTGATACCCGGTCCGCTTCATTTTGAGGCCACTTTCCGCACCCAACAACTTGCTGACAAATTTAATACATGGGACTTCAAACAAACCGGTGAAAAGGTAGAATGGGAATCCGAAAATATGATCAATGGTTTTGAAATGCTGAATAAACTAACGTTTTTTCCCAAAAAAATCTATCCATACCGTAAGCCGCTTACCTTTCTCATGAGGAACTACTTTCGTGTTAAAAGCACCTGGTTTGCGCCGAAGCCGAATCCGGAGGAAGCGGCAGAATGCTAACAAGTATTTCCAGAATTACTGTAACAATAAAGGAACATTATGCCAATTTTGAACGTAACCCATCAGCCCGGTCGACATTGCGCCAGTACGGCTATAAGCGATCTTGTTCGGTTTCACGGATATATCTTAACTGAAGCAATGTGTTTTGGCATAGGCGAA
>JAJRPH010000315.1 GCA_024280875.1 Deltaproteobacteria bacterium
CATCGGCAAAATACGGGTGGTATTCATAATCATGCGCATAGGGGAGTTTGTGTTGGGCGAGTTTATCCCGGCTTTTTACAATCAAACCCTTTGAATCAGCAAACCAGCAACGCTGTCGGGCCTCTGTTTGCGACAACCCTTCATGGGTCATGGCGGTGACAATCAAGTCGCCGATGCCGGTTCCGGCCTCGCCCGCGCCCAGAAAAAGGATTTTCTGGTCAAAGAGTTTTTTGCCGGTGATTCTCAAGGCGCCCATTAAACCGGCCAGCGCCATGCTGGCCGTGCCCTGGATATCGTCATTAAATGTACAGACCCGGTTCCGGTATTTATTCAGTAGTCGAAATGCATTCATGTTTCCGAAATCCTCGAATTGAATCAAAGCCCCCGGAAAATTTTCCTGAACCGCTAAGATAAATTCCTCGATCAACTCGTCATAGGCTTCTCCCCGAATCCTTGGGTGCCGAATACCGAAATACAGGGGGTCATGAAGCAAATCCACATTATTGGTCCCCACGTCGATGGTCACCGGCAGACACTCGGCCGGGTGAATCCCGGCACAAGCGGTGTAAAGAGAAAGCTTCCCGGTAGGAATGCCCATTCCGGCCACCCCCAGATCGCCCAGGCCGAGAATTCGTTCTCCGTCTGTAATCACGATAATACGGATATTCCGGTCCGGCCAGTTTTGCAGGATTTCCGAGAACCGGCCCTTGTTGTTGTCACCAATAAAAACCCCCTTGGGCCGACGGTAAATATGCACGTACTCCTGACAGGCCTGACCGACAGTGGGCGTGTAGATGATGGGCATCATTTCTTCCAGATGGTCCATAATCACCCGGTAAAACAGGGTCTGGTTCCGGTCCTGCAGGGCCACCAGAAAAATGTATTTTTCAAGGTCCGAGGTTTTTCGATGGTAATTTCCCATCACCCGCATGACCTGCTCTTCAAGAGTCTGGATACCCGGTGGAAGAAGCCCCTGAATCCCTAAGGCGTCACGTTCTGCTTCGGTGAATGCGGTTCCTTTGTTTAAAGCGGGATCATGAAGGTAATGCATACCGCCCTTTGAAAATCCGGCAGCATGCGGTCCTGAAGTTATCTTACTCGGCATGAATGTTTCTCCTCATTTTTCCTTGTTATGCTTACAAAACCCGGCGGCATACCCTCATATTTTTCAATTACCTGGTTGGTGATGCCTTCATTCGGCTATGAACGATGGTAACGATTCGTGCGTTGGACTGCAATAGGAACCATCTTTTAAATCTAAAAACAAATTCTTTGTTTTAGAAATACGGCTTAAAACTTGAAGTTACATGTTCCGGTTGATATGAACGACAGAATATGATTATTTACAGATTCTGTGTAATCTTTTAGTCTAAGGTTTTAACTGAATAGAGAATTCAACTTTTACGAGAAAAAAAGAAATGATTTTTCAAACAATATATAAAGAAGTGCCGTCTGCCGTCTCCTTTGGCTTTAACAGTATAAATCGAATCCGCCAGACGGCAACCGCCCTGGGTAAAACCGGGCTGGACTGGGTGTTTGACGGTCAACCATCACCGCCTGTTTTGATGCGCAGAGCATTTGAACGCTTAGGAGCGACCTATATCAAGCTGGGCCAGCTAATTGCCAGCTCACCGTCGCTATTTCCGGTTGAATATGTGAAAGAATTCCATCGATGCCTGGACCAGACGGAATCAGTGCCGTTCAATCAGATGCATAAAATTTTAAAAAGCGAGCTGGGTTTCGGGTATATGGGAGAAATCTTTGCTGATATTGATCCGGTTCCCCTGGCTTCAGCCTCCATTGCCCAGGTCTATGCCGCCAAGCTGACCAGTGGCGAAGATGTTGTCATTAAGATTCAGCGGCCGGGTGTTAAAAACATTCTCTCAACGGATTTGAATTTTTTGTATTATTCTGCAGTGGTTCTTGAACGTCTGGTTCCCCGGCTCCAGCATATTTCCCTTGCCGGTATTTTGTCTGAAATCCGCCGAACTGTTTTTGAAGAGTGTGATTTTATAAAAGAAGCCGAAAATATCAAAATTTTTTCAGAATTCCTGAAAGAGTCAGGCAATACTCGGGTTGTAACGCCCCGTGTATATCCCCATGCATCATCTAAGCGCGTGCTGACAATGGAACGGTTATACGGCATCCCCTTGACGGATCGGGAACAGTTTTTGAAATCAACCGATCAACCGCATATGATTTTAGGGGCTGCTTTTGAAACCTGGCTGGCCAGTATCGCCGGATGCGAACTGTTTCATGCGGATTTACATGCCGGTAATCTTTTGATTTTAGAAGACGGGCGGGTCGGTTTTATTGATTTTGGAATTGTGGGGCGTATTTCTGAAAAAACCCAGGAGGGTGTCATGTCATTGATTCAGGCCATGATCATGAAAGACTATACCTCCATTGCCGAAGCAATGCTTATCATTGGCATGACCCGGACAAAAGTGGATACAGCGCTCCTTGCAAAGGATCTGGAGGATTTCTATAATGCCGGTGAATCTTTGGCCGATGAAACTCTTTTGATTAACGCGGCAGATCCGGCTTCTATGGCAAATCTGGATGAACCGGAACAGATTTTGTTGGAAATGGTCAGGATTGCGGAAACCCACGGTATTCGTTTCCCGCGTGAATTCACTCTTTTGCTGAAGCAGTTTCTGTATTTTGACAGCTACGGAGACCTCCTTTTTGATATGGATATGTTAATGGACGGCATGATGCCGGACATGGATGCTTTACAGAAGAAGCTGGAGTGGCTGGAATAGTTTTTACAGAATTGCAAGCTGATCAAGGGCCTGATCATAGCTGCTGATAACATTTTCCCATAAAAAAGACTTCATTTTCCGGGCAAGTTTTTTTTTTGTCTCTTCATACGCCGCCATATTTGAGAGGATCTGAGAAAGTTTTTCAATTAAATCGTATTTGTTTTTATACAGAAACTGTTCATGAAATTCTTCGGGAAGTATTTCGGGATAGGACAACCTGTTGGGCAGCAGGGGGATGCAGCCCATGATCATTGCTTCAATCACGGACATGCCGAAATTTTCCTGAATGGCCGTGCTGATGATAATGGTTCCCTGTTTCAGCCAGTTGATATATTCTATTCTGGAAGGTACATATCCGAACTGAACAATTTTATCTTCAAAGGTTTTTTGTGCCTGAATAAACTCATCCGGGATTTTGCCGAAATTTTCACCCAGCAGCGCCAGTCGGAAATCAAATCCCTGCTCCTGCAGCTTTTCAAGTACATTGAAAAAGAGCTGATGATTTTTGTCAAATCCCCACCGATGGCTCCAAACGATCAGGGGCGGATCAGTCTGTTTTTGCGAGTCAACTTCTGCTACCGGCGGGAGGGTAATGCCGGGGTATAGTACATTTGATTTTTGACTGATTTTTTCGGCAATTCCCTTGGGTGTAAAATCACGCCCTCTGTTTAAAAACTCCGGAACGGCTTTTAAAAAAGCATCTTGTTGCATTGTTGAATTAAAAAATACCATATCAGCAGCAAGTGCCGTGGTAATGTTTATCATGCCGAGCATAAACACGCTTTTGTCGCCGACCGGCTGGGGGTATGTCAGCTGGTTCTCATGGAAATAGACCATGACAGGCGGGCATTTTGCTCCCACAAGAGCCTTGAAGTCTGTCAGATTAAACAGGTCAGTGACGATTACTCCGTCATATTGGTCAATGTTCGGAATATTATCTGCCTGGTAAATGGCCGCACCGAGCATCCGCCAGCGAAAGTTTTCCCCGGGCATTTCAATGATGTCAATCATATGCGAGGAATGATCCGCCAGTCCGTGTGCAAAAAGTGAATGGGAACCGATGGAAAATGTTTCAATAAATAAAAACTTCATTTTTTATATTATTTTGATCTTTTTTTCTTTTTGCGTTTTTTCCGGTTTTCAAAATTTTCAATTAGCGCCTGGATATCGTCTATGGCGGCCGTCGTTTCTATGGTATGGGCATAATCCTGTTTGCTGGTTTTGATTACTTCAATTGATTTGTTTAAAAATGTCTGGATTTCAATTAAACGTTCTTTCTCTTCCTGACTGCAGAATGAGACGGCAATTCCTTTTTTAACCCCGCGACCGGTACGGCCCACACGATGGACATAGTTTTCCGCCTTGTCCGGCAGATCATAATTGATCACATAATTGACATCGGCAATATCAATTCCCCGGGCACTGACGTCTGTGGCAATCAGAAGATTAAAGTCCCCTTTTTTGAATTTTTGCATGATATCCGAGCGTTTGTCCTGTTCTTTTTCACCATGGATGGTAAACGCGTCTATCTGAACTCTGCCCATCGCCTTTGCTACGCGCTCGGCTCGCACCCGGGTTCTGACAAAGACAATAATTTTGCTGTCCGGATGGTCTTTAATGAATTTTTCCAGGAAAAACCGCTTGTCATCCATTTCCACAAACATCACAAAGTGGGTGACATTTTTAGAAACCGGGTCTTCCGGAGACACCTGGATCCGGATGGCGGAACTTTTCACCTGGGAAAACGCCAGTTTTTTGATTTCCTTGTTGATGGTGGCTGAAAAAAACAGGGTCTGATGCTTGCGGGTGAGCATTTTTTTTACATAGGTGATATCTTTGATAAACCCCAGGTCCAGCATATGATCCGCTTCATCTAAAATAAGGGTGTCAACACTTTTTAAGCGGATATACCCCTGGCTGATCAGATCAAACATGCGTCCCGGGGTTGCCACAAGAATATCAATGCCGTCCTGAAGCTTTTTGATTTGGGCATCCTGTTCCACACCGCCGTAAACGGTAAACGCTTTGGCCTTGGTATGCCGGGCCAAAGAATTAAAAACTTCGCCGATTTGCACCGCCAGTTCCCGGGTCGGAACCATTACAATGCATTTGATGCCGTAAGATCGTTTACTGCTTTTATTTGTGTGAATTTTATTAATGACAGGGATTGCAAACGCTGCTGTTTTACCGGTTCCTGTCTGAGCGATGGCCAGAACATCCTCGCCTTTCATGATTGACGGAATGGATTTGTACTGGATATCCGTCGGTCGCTTAAAACCGAGCTGGGCCAGATTGTTTTTTATTTCTTCTGCGATATAGTAATTCTCAAACTTCATAATGCCTCATTATTTTTGAGTGTAAGATTTTTACCTGAATTGGGTGTTTAAAAAGTTTTAACCGCCCAATTCATGATTTAAATACATTTGAAACATTCATAACACAACATTGAAATTTCCTGTTGTCCATAATTTGCGTCGGTGTTATAGGTATTTGCTTAAAATTTTTAAATTTTTATTTATGAATAAATTATATCAAGAATTAATAATGGAGGAAAACAATGACGGTGGCAAATTTATATAAAGACGCAGGGGATAAACCGATTATTTCGTTTGAATTTTTTCGGGCCAAAACAGAAAAAGCGGCAGAAAATCTTGAAAAGGTCCTGGATCTGCTGTCTGAAACCAAACATGATTATATGTCGGTGACTTTTGGCGCCGGAGGGTCGACACGTGAAGGGTCCTATGAATTGATTGATAAACTCAAAAACGATCGGGGCATCAATGTCGTGGCATACATCGCCGGGTTTGGCCTGGGGCCGGATGATCTGGCAGAAGTTCTGGATAAATTTAAAAACAAGGGTATTGAAACGGTTTTTGTTATCCAGGGGGATGAACCCCAGGATGATGTCGCCTTCAAACCCCATCCGGACGCATTGGCCCATGCCTCGGATCTTTTGGCATTTATTAAAGACCGATATGATTTTTGCCTGGGTGCGGCTGGTTATCCTGAAGGTCACCTTCATGCCCAAAGTCTGGAAAAAGATATTGAATACGCCAAATTGAAACAGGACAACGGTGCCGAATATATTGTGGCCCAGTATTTTTATGATAATCAATTCTTCTATGATTATGTGGATCGCTGCCGGGCAATTGGGGTCACCATTCCCGTAATCCCGGGCATTATGCCGATTTATACGGTCAAGCTCCTTGAAATACTGACCAGTGTGTGTGGATCTTCCATTCCGGATGATGTCCGGAACAGGTTGGACAGCATACCGGCTGATGACAAGGAAGGAGTCGTTCAGTTCGGCATCGAGCTGGCTACACAACAATGCAGGGATTTATTGAAACACGGTGTTCCGGGACTTCATTTTTATACGATGAATCGCGGCAAGTCGGTCAATGCCATTATCACGACTCTTCAGGGCGAAGGGCTGTTGTAAAAGAATATCGGGAAATATAGCTTTTAAACTCGAGACGAAGCCATCAAGAGTTGATACGGGAAAAATTACGTGGTCCACCAGTTCAGAATAGTTTGATCAAACTTGACGCCCACGCCTTTTTTGTCAATTCTTGCGATTTTACCGTTTAATTTCATATGCTCTTGTTGGTTGGGGTGGTCAAAGGAAAGAATTATCTGGTCGCCCTGTGAGAATTTAGGCATAACGCTTTCAGGAGATTCGATAAACACACCGCTGGCGCTGAGATTGAGGACAAATCCTTTATAAAAACGATCGCTTATTGTATAGTCGATATTGATTAGATAGTCCTGCCTGTCATATTCTCTTCGGATATAGCTTTTCTGGCCCTGCTGTTTACGCTCCACTTCTGTCAGCAGTCGGCGTCGATCTTCTAACGGCAGTTTCAGAATCAGCCCGAAAAGTTTAGCGGTAACTACCGAAATGTTATCATCTTTTAGGGAGGCATTCATAGGGATAGGCTCATTTAAACAAAATGATTGATGGCGTCGTAAAAAGTCCCATCTACTGCGTTGTAGCGTTTTTTCAGACACTCAAGATACTACATGTATGATTTCGGGCCTGAAAAACCACTACGCCTTGTATATGGAACTTTTAACTTAGCCATCTCGTGCCAAAACA
>JAJRPH010000316.1 GCA_024280875.1 Deltaproteobacteria bacterium
CTGTTTCCGTCACAATCCGAATGGGCATCTGATATTCTTCCTCGCTGCCGACCAGACAATCCTGAACGTAGGCTTCCTTATTATGCATATAGGCCAGCATGCGATGAAACAGTGTATTAAAGTGATTTTCCGATATTTCGTTTTTTTCCTCGCTCCAGAAAATCTTTTTTTCACTGTACGGGTCTTTGACAAAAAATTTATCTTCAGGCGGCAACTCGGCATAATGACCGGTTCGAACAACTATCGGTCCCAAATGAGCAATCTGACCTTCACGGTTGTTCACGATCTCCTCATACAAAACAGAAGTGGGCAGATTTCGATATATGCGTCTCAAGTGCTTACGCCCAAAATATTCAAGATCCAGACTTTCAACCATGATCACTCCTTTATTTTCAATAGGTTAAAAACTCACCAATCTCGCTACTTGTATAACATTTCAGAATCGACATCGTCATTAAAATGCATTCAACTTTATATGCTTCCTGTTGACGTCAATGCATAAATCACCAGTTTCTGCATCATTTTTTCTTTAGCGGAACCCGGTCTATCAAGCTGCAGTCTTTCAAGATACGGCTTGGCCCCTTCGGGGACGGACATAATCGTCATTGCCTTACCCAAGCTTGAGACCTTGCTCAACCCTTCCGTCATCTGAGCTTTCAGCCATTTCAGAGACTTTCCAATAACCAGTTCTTCATCAGTAAAATCCGTGCCAAACGGAAATGGCTCAAAAAAGCCTTTTTCCTTAAATGGCGCAATTGCGTCTTCAAGCCGCTGAGGATAATTATTTTTAAACTGGTCCGGAATGATATAATCTGATGGAATCTTTCTAGCTTTCTTTGCTGTTTCCAGCAATTCATCCTGGAACCGGGAATCTGTTATATTAAGCAACTGCGCAATAATTTCCTTGTCCATTTTTCCCCGTAAATCCGCAATACCGTATTCCGTAATTACAAAATCCCGTAAATGTCTGGGAATCGTTACATGACCGTAATTAAATACAATATTGGATGCCGCAGATTTCCCAGCCCCACGAACACCTTTGCACATCAGTATGGATCGACCATCCGGAAGCGCATGGGCCTGGGACACAAAATTATACTGTCCGCCAACACCGCTGACAACTTGGCCGTTTTCCAATCCATCTGACACCACCGCACCGGAAAGGGTCACCATCAAACAGGCATTCACAAACCGGCCGTTTATCCGTTGAAGGGTTTTAAGTTCCTCACTGTAATACGGATTATTGCCATAAAGCTGATTTACATTCAAAACGCTGGTCATAAATATCTTTTTGCGTTCTTCCTCGCTCATGTCATTGAGCATTTTATACAGGCTTTCCGGACCAAGAAAAAAACCGCCGTGGATTAAAATATCTTTCTTTAATACATCGCCCAGACAATGGGAGGCCACCTGATCCAGGTTCTTTGAATCCGTTAAGTCTGCGGAGATTTCGGTTTCACCGTTTTTGATGATACTGTTTTCAAAGGTCAGGCCTTCTTTAAATATACCATATTCCGTTAAGAAATCAAAATCTTTAGCCGTTAAAACCGGACTGACAGCCCCTTCTTCAACAAGAAGCGCCAACGTTTTAGGCGTCACTTTATCCGTAATCTTTTTGTCGTTTAACAAGCGTTGAAGAGGAACATTGTTATACGTTTTCCGCTTGACGACCCCGCTTTCCAGCAGGTAAAGGTAACCATCCACCAGCATTTCGGTGGACCCGGTTATTCCATCATCAAACGTATCTGTACCGCCGATCCGGTCAATCACATTTCCGAACTTGCCCACGATACCTGTGTCATTGAGAAACTTTATATATTCGGCGTTTTGTGTATGCCGCATCCGAAGACCATAACATAACGCATCTCCCAGTGATCCGATACCGATTTGAAGCGTTCCGTTATCCTTGATCAGCGTACTGGCATACATGCCGATCATATAATCCGGCGTGGTGATCGACATTTTCGGCGCACCAAAAAGGCGGGTGGTATATTCCGGAGCATCAATAATGGCATCAAATTCATCACTTTTCACCACTGCATCCCCGTACATGAATGGAAGGTTCTGGTTGACCAGGGCAATGATCGACATTTGCCGCCCCTGTTCTTCCAGTTCCCGCAGGGCCGGGGAAACATCCAAAGACACTTCCGGATTACAGCTCATGCTGTAGAGGATTTCCCCATCAATCTCTTTTTTACACACTATCTGGGCAACCACATTCACTCCGTTATCGATGGAGTCACGCCAGGCATGCGTATAGTTGGAACTGATATAATTCATCTGGGTATGGTCGACATTAATATATGCTCCTGCTTTTGCATAAAACTCTCTGAGCTCAAAATTTTCAGGGAGTGTTCCTTTTCGAAGGTCCAGCATATAATCGAGTTCAACATAGCCATCGAACAGTCTTTCCACAAAGGGCCCCAGGAACTTTTGTTCCAGATCGCTGGATCCTTTGGGCTTTTCAAGCGACAGCGCCGTGCAGAATGTAAGTTGAATGGAGGGATCTTCCTTGGCCCTTCTGTATAACGCATTTGCAAACTGATTCGGCTTTCCGAGACCCAGGGGCATTCCAAAAACAATATTTTTCCCCACCTTGCTGATGACATCATCAACGCATTTTTCCACATCCTGGTAATATACCGGGGTTTTATCTTCCATTTGTTATCCTCCGAAAACTAAACTCACAAAAAATTAATATCAACTTGCCTGCGAACAGTGTTTACGTGAAGCACAACTTGCCATGATCCACCATTTTTTTCCCGGCACCTGATTGAATCAAAAGGATTGAATCAAAAAAGCCGGGAGACAACTGTTTGCGCCAATAATATGTATTTTTGGAATAGAATCTTGATGCTACCCTGTAATTAATTTAATTTCTCATCGCCGGGGTGAGGCTGCCGAAAGCGTACGATGCTTCAAATTATTAAGATTCTTCAATAACGAGATCATTAATTTAAAAAAATGTCAATATTATTTCTTTAATACCAGCGTGGTATTTTCATTCAACCCTCTAAGCTTAAAACTGAATTTTACCGTCACTCAGAAACTCCGGGATACAGAATCTTCTCAGAATAGAGTTCAACCGTGTGGACCACACGGATTTGTTTTTTTCCCATGGCAAGCATGTCCGCCAGCTGAATCATACATGCCGGACACCCTGTTGCCACGACTGCGGCGCCGGTGCTTTCGATATTGGCAACTTTCTTTTTACCAATATCCGTGGAGAGTTTATAATGCGCCAGATTAAAACTACCGCCCATGCCGCAACAGGTTTCAGCATTCGACATTTCCGCAAATGAATACGCATCATTAGCTTGAATCAAAATTCTTGGTTCAGAATAGACATTCAGGGTTTTTCTCAAATGACAGGGATCATGATAGGTGACAATTGGTTTTGATAATTTTTCCTCCGGCATGACGGATGACCGCACCCCGAGTACATCAACTAAAAACTGACTGATATCATATGTTTTTTCAACAAGATGACGAAGAGCTGAATTCTGATTTTCGGAGGCTGATTTAAACATAGCCGGCCAGATTTTTTTAATAGTGGCAGTGCAGGTCGCACAACCGGTCACCAGATAGTCAAAACCAGCCTGGTCAAATCGGTTCAAACTGTGTTCAACCAGCCGGTTAAACGTTAATTGATCACCGGAAGACAGGGCAGGGATACCGCAACACCCCTGGGCTGGCGGAATGATTACCCGCACATTGTGAAAATTCAGGATTCGTACAATTTCAACAGCCACCTCTGGAAAGACTTTGTCCAGCAAACAGCCGACAAAAAAAGCAACTTTTAGACCGGTTCTTTTCTCGGTTTTTATCAGACCACTGCTTATTTGATGGAATGATGCCGGGGCAAGGGGAACCATTCGGCGGTTGGAAAGCAGCGGCGAAACCATTGATGCACAGGAAAGATTTACCTGAACATCCGTTTTCCTAAAAAACAGATATTGCCATTTTGCCCCCCATGAAATGATCCGGTCAAAAAATTCCGGGTTCGACAACAAGTACCGAAAAATAATTTTTTTGATCAGAGACATCCCCCTGTAACCGGAGATGATCACCCTCGCGTTTAAAAAAATTTCCACGGCATTGACCCCTCTTGGACAATTTGCCGCACAGGACCCGCACAAAAGGCACCGATCCAGTCTTTGCAAAACTCCTTTGGGGTCATCAAAAAACGACCGCATCAGCCCATCTAAAAGCATCAGCTTTCCCCTGGTAACATCACTCTCATTTTTCGTGACATTATATAAAGGACAAACCGACTGGCATATGCCACACCGGGAACATCGTGCCACCTGCTGATCCAGTGTTTTCATCATTTGGACCAGTTCGGCCATTTTTGATCGTTTTCTTCGCAAATTCAGCATGAAAGCATTACATTATATTTTAGCGTATCTTTGTCTGAGTTTCGGTTTTTCAATCTTACCGGTCAGGTTTCTCGGTACTTCTCCAAAAATCACTTTTCTCGGGCGCTTATATCTCGGCAGGGCCTCACAGAATTTAATAATCTCATCTTCAGACATTTTGATGCCGGGCTTTAAAGATATTACCACTGCAACAATTTCCCCCAGGCGCGTGTCCGGAATTCCAATAACCCCTGCATCAAGAATTTTGTCATTTGACATTAAAAAATTTTCAATTTCATTGGGAAAAATATTTTCACCGCCGCTGATTATAATATCTTTTTTCCGATCGATCAGCCAGATAAATCCATCCTCATCCATGCGGGCAATATCGCCGGTATGCAGCCATCTGTTTCTGATTGTTTGTGCCGTTGCCTCCGGGTTCTTATAGTACTCTTTCATGACCCCCGATCCTTTGACCAGAAGCTCTCCAGGGCTTCCCAGTGTCACGGGGTTCATGTTCTCGTCCATTATCCGGCATTCCCAGTCAAACCCCGGAACGCCTATGGCACCGACCTTATGATAATTTTCAACTCCCAAATGAACGCATCCCGGACCCGTGGCTTCCGTCAGACCGTAATTGGTGTCATATTGATGATTTGGAAAGGTTTGCTTCCATTTTTGAATCAGACTGGGAGGAACCGGCTGCGCACCGATATGCATTAGACGCCATTGGTCCAGATGATAATCATTTAAATTGATTTCATTATTCTCAATGGCAACAAGAATATCATACGCCCATGGCACCAAAAGCCAAACAATGGTCGCACGTTCTTCTGAAACGGATTCCAGTATGGCTTTGGGGCTGCTCCCTTTTAAAATAACTGATTTGGCGCCGACAATCAAATTTCCAAACCAATGCATTTTGGCCCCGGTGTGATATAGAGGCGGAATACACAAAAAATTGTCCTCATGGACCTGATTATGATGCCGGTTTTCAACATAACAGGAAAATGCCAGGTGCCGGTGCTGGAGAAATACCCCCTTGGGACGACCCGTAGTACCTGATGTAAAATAAATGCCGGCGCCATCCAGCAGATCCAGCGCCACATCCGGTTCGTCAACGCTGTTACCGGTTAAAGCATCCTGATACCAGGTAGCAAATGCCGGTTTTTTTCCCAATTCCCCTACAAATAAATACGTGTGAATCGTTTGATCAAGTACGGATTCTGATTCAATGATTCGATCGATAAACTCTTCTCCGAATATAATAGCGTTTGCCCCGGACAGCTGAGTGCATCGCTCAATATCCTCTGACTGAAATCTGAAATTCAATGGAACGGCAATGGCTCCGGCCCTCAAAATGCCAAAATAAACCGGGAGCCATTCAATACAATTCATCATCAATAAGACGACCCTGTCTCCCTTTTTAATTCCATTAGCGCCCAGACTATTCGCCAGCTGATTGGATTGATGATAAAACTCCTTCCAGGTCAAGGAAGACCGCTTTCCGGCTGCCGGGTCGCGTTCGATCAAAGCCGTCTCTTCTCCGTATCTCCTGAAATTCCGGGCCAGCATTTCTGTTATCAGCATATTATATCCGTAAGCAATTTTTCAATTATTAGAAGAATTTAAATACAATGCTCCTATCAAACCACTAAAAAAAGTCAACAGTATTCACGAATACAAAAAAAATCCCGAAACACAATTTGTGTTTCGGGATTTTTATTCATTTTTTATATTTTTTTAATTACTTCTTCTCATCCTTGACTTCTTCAAAGTCGGCATCAACGACATCTTCATCGCCACCTTCATCCTGATTCTGCGCTGCATTCGCGCCGGCTGCATCTGGGCCACCGGCCTGTGCGCCTGCCTGGGAAGCCTGTTGATAAATTGCTTCTGCCAGTTTATGGGAAGCCTGGGTCAGCTCTTCACTCAACCGCTTGATTTCTTCCGTATCATCGCTTTCCATGGCTTTTTTCAGCTGTTCGATGATTCCTTCCACTTTAGTCTTGGTTTCGCTGTCCACCTTGTCGCCCAGTTCGGCCATGGATTTTTCCGTCGAATACATCAGCGAATCCGCATTATTCTTTACTTCCACTTTTTCCCTTAAGCTTTTATCTTCTTCGGCATGCAGTTCAGCGTCTTTCACCAGTTTATCTATCTCTTCCTGAGATAAACCACTGGAAGCGGTGATCTGAATGGACTGTTCTTTTCCTGTGGCCATATCCTTTGCCGACACATGAACTATACCGTTTGCATCAATGTCAAATGTGACTTCAATCTGCGGTACGCCACGAGGGGCCGGCGGAATATCTGCCAGATCAAACCGGCCCATTGTTTTATTGTAAGCTGCCATTTCACGTTCTCCCTGGAGCACGTGAATGGAAACCGCCGGCTGATTGTCCTGTGCAGTTGAAAATGTCTGACTCTTTCTTGTGGGGATCGTGGTGTTTTTCTCAATCAGTTTCGTCATCACCCCGCCCAGTGTTTCAATGCCCAGTGAAAGCGGCGTCACATCCAGCAACAGGACATCTTTTACATCACCCATTAAAACGCCACCCTGAATCGCGGCACCGATGGCAACCACTTCATCGGGATTCACCCCTTTATGCGGCTCTTTGCCGAAAATTTTCTTAACACGGTCCTGAACTGCCGGCATACGTGTCATTCCACCGACAAGGATGACTTCATCAATATCCGAGGCAGACATCCCGGCATCTTTTAAAGCCGTCACACAGGGTCGTTCCAAATTGTCCAGCAAGTCGCTCACAAGCGCTTCAAGTTTTGCCCGGGTCAGCTTGATATTCAAATGTTTCGGGCCATTTGCATCCGCCGTGATAAAAGGAAGATTCACATCCGTCTGCAGCGCTGTGGACAGTTCCATTTTTGCTTTTTCCGCACCTTCTTTAAGTCGCTGAAGCGCCATTTTATCACTCCGGATGTCAATACCGCTTTCTCTTTTGAATTCATCGGCCAAATAATCAATCAACCGCAGATCAAAATCATCGCCGCCCAGATGAGTATCTCCATTTGTCGCTTTTACTTCAAACACACCGTCGCCGATTTCAAGAATGGAAACATCAAAAGTTCCCCCGCCAAGGTCGAACACCGCAATTTTTTCATCGGATTTTTTATCAAGACCATATGCCAGGGATGCGGCGGTCGGTTCGTTGATGATTCGAAGCACATTCAACCCGGCAATCTTTCCGGCGTCTTTGGTTGCCTGCCGCTGACTGTCGCTAAAATACGCAGGAACCGTAACAACCGCATCGGTCACTGTC
>JAJRPH010000317.1 GCA_024280875.1 Deltaproteobacteria bacterium
CGAAACAGAAAGTCGACCTGATCACAGTCTTTGAAGCAGTGGGCGCGGTTCGTGCCGGTAAAATGAATAAAGAAGAACTGACAGGTATTGAAGATTCGGCATGCCCGACCTGCGGGTCCTGTTCCGGAATGTTTACCGCCAATTCCATGAACTGTCTGACCGAAGTCATTGGCATGGGACTGCCTGGAAACGGCACGATTCCGGCGGTGATGTCCGCCCGTATCCGGCTGGCCAAAATGGCCGGGATGAAAATAATGGAGCTGTTTGAAAAACAGATCACACCAAGCAAAATAATGACCCAAAAGGCTTTTGAAAATGCCCTGACCGTGGATATGGCCCTTGGCTGCTCAACAAATACCGTGCTTCATTTGACCGCCCTGGCCCATGAAATCGGCCTGCCCCTGAAGTTGGACCAGATTAATGAAGTCAGCAAACGGACACCGCATCTGTGCTCACTAAGCCCGGGGGGAGCCCATCATCTTGAAGATTTACATTATGCCGGAGGTATTCCCGCGATCATGAAAGTCCTGTCGGAAAACGGGACCATTCACGGCGACTGTCTGACAGTCACCGGCACAACGGTTCAAGACAATATTGCCGCGGCCGCAGTGCTTGATCCGGAAGTGATTCGACCGTTTAACAGCCCTTACCATAAAGTCGGTGGGCTTGCCGTCCTCTTCGGCAATCTGGCACCTAACGGATGCGTGGTCAAACAATCCGCAGTGGTCCCTGAAATGATGATGCATGAAGGACCGGCAAGGGTATTTGATACTGAAGAAGATGCCACGGAAGCGATTCTTAATGAAAAAATTATTAAAGGCGATGTGGTGGTGATACGATATGAAGGACCTATGGGTGGCCCGGGCATGCGGGAAATGCTGACCCCGACATCGGCCATTGCCGGAATGGGACTGGATGCGCACGTTGCTCTCATCACCGATGGCCGGTTCTCCGGCGGCACCCGGGGCGCGGCAATCGGCCATGTTTCCCCGGAAGCCATGCAAAAAGGAGCTATTGCCATCGTTGCCGAAGGAGATATTATTTCTATTGATATCCCGCAAAAAACGATCTCCTTAAAAATAGATGAAAAAGAGATCAAAGACAGGCTTTTAAAATGGGTAAAACCGGCACCCAAAATAACAAAAGGGTATATGGCCCGATATGCCCGCATGGTATCGTCTGCAGATAAGGGCGCGGTCATGGAATAAAATATATTCGATTTCCAATTTCACCGCACCAACTGCGTCAAATGCTACCTCGCATAGCGAGCTATAGCTTGGCAGCATTTTCCTTGTACCTGCGGTAAACTTGAAAATCTCAATTGCTGAGAAGTAATAAATTCAAAATTTTTAATTGATAAAACTGAAATCAAGTTGATTTAGACGGCAAAGAAAAAAGCTTACCAATAGCATAAAATTGGCAAGGCGCGCGAATTGTATTTCATGAGGCGTACTTTTAGTACGTTGAAATGACAATGCAATGAAGCGCAACACAGAAGTTAAGCTTTTTACGAAGCCGTCAAGGATGGTTGATCATGAGTAAGTTGACTGGAGCACAAATTCTATTAAGGATGTTAAAGGAAGAAGGCGTTGATACGATTTTCGGATATCCCGGCGGCGTTGTCCTGGACATTTATGATGAGCTGGCAAGAACAGATTTAAAACATATACTCGTTCGCCATGAGCAGGGAGCGGTTCATGCTACGGATGGTTATGCACGTGCGACCGGCAAGGTCGGTGTTTGCCTGGTTACTTCGGGTCCCGGAGCGACAAATACAGTTACCGGGATTGCGACCGCGAATATGGACTCCATACCCATTGTGGTCATCACAGGCCAGGTTCCGACCAAATTGATCGGAAATGATGCGTTTCAGGAAGTCGATATTGTCGGCATCACCCGGCCCTGCACAAAGCATAATTATCTGGTAAAGGATGTAAAAAATCTTGCAAAAACCATAAAGGAAGCGTTTCACATTGCCAGATCCGGGCGTCCGGGGCCGGTACTCATCGACCTGCCCAAGGATATTTCGATTGCCAAAACCAGTTTTAAACTACCTGATGATATCGAGCTGAGATCATATAATCCCACTTATGTTCCCAACCGGAAACAGTTGCAGAAAGTGGTGGATCTGATCAAAAAGGCGAAAAAACCGCTTATCTTTAGCGGCGGCGGGGTTAATCTATCACGGGCACATCAAGAGCTGACTGAACTGGCACAAAAAAACAAAATCCCGGTTACCAGCACGCTCATGGGTCTCGGCGGGTTTTCGGGTATGGATCCTCTGTGGCTCGGCATGCTCGGCATGCACGGCACTTATCGCGCGAATATGTCGGTTTCAGAATGTGATCTGATGATTGCCGTGGGGGTTCGTTTTGATGACCGGGTCACCGGGAAAACCGATGAATTTGCCCCCTACGCAAAAATTGTTCAGATTGATATCGATCCCACATCGATTCAGAAAAATATCCAGGTACAGGTACCGGTTGTCGGAGATTGTAAAATTTCCCTGGAATTACTAAATCAGATGATCGCCCAGGAGGATATGGGTAAATTTAAACCGGAACACAAGCAGTGGCTGGATCGGATTGATAACTGGAGAAAAACGACCCCGCTGGCATATGATCAGAAAGATGTAATCAAGCCCCAATATGTTATAGAAAAACTGTTTGAGCTCACCAAAGGAGAAGCGATCATCACCACCGAGGTCGGCCAGAACCAGATGTGGGCGGCACAGTATTATCATTTTACTGAACCGGGCCGGTTTATCAGTTCCGGTGGTTTAGGCACCATGGGGTTTGGTCTTCCGGCGGCTGTCGGTGCCCAGGTCGGGGCTCCGGACAAAATTGTAGTTGATATAGCCGGTGACGGCAGCATCCAGATGAACATCCAGGAAATGGCCACCGCTGTTCAGTATAATCTTCCGGTAAAGGTGGTTATATTAAATAACGGGTTTTTGGGAATGGTTCGCCAATGGCAGCAGCTGTTTTATAACCGCTGCTATTCATCCACAAAATTTCAGCATACCCCGGATTTCGTTAAATTGGCAGAAGCCTACGGAGCGGTTGGGTTAAGGGCCACAAAACCAGAAGAGGTTGAAAAGGTTCTCAAGGAGGGACTCGCCTGCAACAAAGCCGTTATCATGGATTTTGTGGTTGAACCGGAGGAATGTGTATACCCTATGGTTCCCGCAGGTGCACCGATCTCAAAAATGCTGTTGGTTTAACTAATAAGGATATGGAAATGACAAAAAAACATATACTCTCTATTCTTGTCGATAATGAACCGGGTGTTCTTTCCAGAATTGCCGGGTTATTTTCCGGCCGGGGTTATAATATCGAAAGCCTGTGTGTCGCAGAAACAAACGAACCTTTGGTATCCCGAATCACCATGGTGACCAAGGGAGATACTGCAATCCTGGAGCAGATCAAAAAACAAGTAAACAAGATTATCAATGTAATAAAAGTAGCCGATCTTACGGACCAGGACTTTGTTGAACGGGAACTGGTTCTGCTGAAAGTCAGTGCAAAACCTGAAAACAGAGCGGAGATTTTAAGGATTACGGATATCTTCAGGGGGCAGATAGTGGATGTCGGCCAGGAGCACTTTACCATCAACATCACCGGAGACGCAGAAAAAATAACCGCGATTTTAACACTTTTAAAACCTTTCGGCATCCGGGAAATTGCAAGAACCGGCAGCATTGCAATGTTCAGGGAAAACAAACCAAAATCTTGATGGCGTCAATAGCCATCCAGGTACTTTTTACAAGAGCATCAAAATCTTGATAGAATATCTTAATTAAAAACATAACGAAGGAGAAAATCATGGCACAAATTGACTTTGGCGGAACAATGGAAGAGGTAATCATATCAGACGAATTTCCCATGGAGAAAGCCCGGGAAATTCTTAAAGATGAAACAATAGCGATCCTCGGATATGGTGTTCAGGGGCCTGCACAGGCACTGAATATGAGAGATAACGGCGTGAACGTCATTATCGGCCAGATTGAAGGTGACGAATACTGGGAAAAAGCCATTAAAGACGGCTTTGTACCGGGAGAGACCCTGTTCCCCATTAAAGAAGCTGCGCAAAAAGGCACCATCATCATGGAGCTTTTATCTGATGCCGGCCAGACAGCCACATGGCCGGTGGTCAAAGAATGTTTAAACGAAGGCGATGCCCTGTATTTTTCTCATGGCTTTTCTATTGTTTACAAAGACCAGACCGGGATCATTGCACCGGATAATGTGGATGTTATCCTGGTGGCCCCTAAGGGTTCGGGAACAAGTGTTCGGGCAAATTTTCTTGCCGGAGACGGAATCAATTCCAGTTTTGCCATTGACCAGGATTTTACCGGCCGGGCAAAAGATCGGACTTTGGCGATCGGTATTGTCGTCGGCTCCGGGTACCTCTTTCCCACAACGTTTCAGAAAGAAGTGTTCAGTGACCTCACCGGCGAGCGAGGTGTTCTGATGGGTTGCCTTTCAGGTGTCATGGAAGCACAGTACAATGTCCTGCGCAAAAACGGACATTCCCCGAGTGAGGCGTTTAATGAAACCGTTGAAGAACTCACCCAGAGCCTGATCCGTTTAGTTGACCAGAACGGCATGGACTGGATGTTTTCCAACTGCAGCGGGACCGCGCAGCGAGGAGCCCTGGACTGGTCACCGAAATTTCGGGATGCTGTCATGCCGGTTTTTGAAGACTTGTATGAAAGCGTTGCCAACGGTACAGAGACCAAACGGGTTTTAGATGTTAATAGCAAGCCGGATTATAAGGAAAAACTCCAGGCTGAATTAGATGAGATTAAAAATTCTGAAATGTGGAAAGCCGGCGCTGCAGTCCGCTCATTACGGCCCACTCAAAGAAAAAAATAACTGGTTTTTTACCATTTTATTATTATGTTTAGGGAAGTGAAAGAAATTAATATACCGAAATTGCGCAGAATTTTTGGTCGTATTCGAGGCGTGTCAACAGGCGCATAACGTGTTATGTAACTGTTGACGCAACGAAGAAGACGATCAAAAAGGCAAGCAAATTTGGTATATTAATTTTTGGAAGTTCCCTGAAATTAATCGGGGTCATGTCATCTTAAATCACATGCCCCGATTACCGCTTAACAGGTCGTTAAAAACTATTGCGCTTGTTAATACTGCGTTAAAATTTGGCTCAAAATGCTCATTTATTAACATAAACTCTCCTTTTTCGCCAAATTTTGCCTTGTCTTAACTGCGCTCATGACGTTTTTCATCAACCTGTTATATAATTTTTTTATTTTTAAATGGCCAATC
>JAJRPH010000318.1 GCA_024280875.1 Deltaproteobacteria bacterium
ACTGCACGTCATGTCATCAAATGTCGGTGACATATTCGAATAGGAGTTAACTTCTTTTCTTGAAATCATATTTTTTCTCCTGATTTTTATGCTACCACCATAGCGTCAAAGGTATCCTCCGTTACCCCCTCATCTTCCAATACCCGTTTGATAATCCGGTGCGAGGTGGTTTTGGGAAATTCCTCGACAAATCTGACATAACGGGGAATGGCATATTTGGCCAGTTTATCGGCCAGAAAATCCCTGAGTTCGCCAGGAGTCAAAGACTGCCCCTCAACACGTTTGACGGCTGCCATGATTTCATCCTCGCTCATTTCAGAGGGCACGGCATATACGGCTACATCTTCAACTGCCGAATGTTCCATGATCACGTGTTCCACTTCATAGGCCGAGACATTGTCGCCACCTTTACGCATGGATTCGGTATTTCGACCCACAAAATAAAGAAATTCGTCTTTATCCTGCCTAACCAGATCACCGGTATTCAGCCACCCGTCCTTTAATTTTTCACGGGTGGCGTCTTCATTTTTATAATATTCTACAGCGCTGCTTCCCGGTTTAACTTTAAACATCAGCTCCCCCGGTTCCCCTGTGGGAACAAGGTTGCCGTTTTCATCCACAATTTTAATCTCTTTGGGATTTTGCGGTTTACCTAAAGATCCCACAGGTGCAGTGCCAAGATTCATGATGCCTTTGCCCCCGCCGTCAACAGCGCCATATCCTTCATAAAGCTGAACGCCAAATCGTTTTTCAAACGGTTCCCACATTTCAGTGGGGCACGCGGCAGAAAATACAAACTTTACGGAATTTTGCCGGTCTGATGCTTTTTCAGGCTGTTTCATGAGAATCGGAATAATAGAACCGATGGTGTTAAATACAGTGGCGTTATATTTTCGTACATGCTCCCAAAATCGGCTGGCCGAGAATTTCCGGGAAAGTGCCATAGTCGTTTTTCTTGCCATGGACATGGTGGTTGTTATAAACAGGGCGTTTCCGTGACACAGGGGAAGACAGGTATAATAAACATCGTTTTCGGAAAGCATAATATGCGCAAAAAATGACAAAAGCTTTACCGAAGATTTTTTGTAACGGTAAACAACCCCTTTGGGACGTCCGGTGGTGCCGGATGTATAAATAATCAGGCACATGTCGTCCCGGTTGTACCCGACACCGGGATTTTTTAAAGACATGTCATGAGCCCGGCTTAAGGGGATTATATGTTCGGGAAGCAATATATCTTTTGCCTCTTTTTCAATATCATTTACTATGATATTTTTTATATTTTCAAACTTATCGGAAATCAGCCCACCGGAAATCATATTGATTGATTCGATCAATTCAGCGTCAATCACAAGGCCTTCAATATCGCTGTGGTTGATCATGTAGGCCAGGCCGTCACCTTTAAGCTCTGGGTTTATGGGGACCAGATACATGCCGATTTTCTGGGCACCGAAAAAAACATCCAGAAAACGAGGAGAATTTCTCATGAAAATCCCGAGCCCTTTTCCCTTTCCTCCGCCATGCTGCAAAAGAAAATTTGCCATCTGGTTAGCGTTTTCATCCATCTCCCGGTAGATAAAGGATTCATCATCATAGAGGAGAAAAGTTTTCGAAGGCACCTGCCTGGCCCGGGATTCCAGGAGTTGAGCCCATGAAATATCATTGGTGTCGCCTTTTTGTTTTGCTTTGATATTTTCTATAAATCGTCCTTCACGGATTTCTTCAACGCTTAATCCGATAAAGCTGAATATGGCAGCTTTTAAAAGCTTTAACCGCTGAAGTTTCTGCGCCCGGATCTGTTTTTTTTTGGTTTTTTGTGAATCTTTAACGCTTATTTTTTTTTGCACGGTTGGTTTAGATAAAATCTCAGGCACCGGAATGTCTTCTGATGCATAACATTTTGGATATCTAAGATTGTTCGTCTGGGTTAGTCGCTGGTAGAAAAACCCGGGATTAAAGGGACGTTTAATGGAAATTGCGTTTTCCGGACAGGAAACCAGGCAGCATCCGCAGGCAATGCATTCGGTGATACCGGGGGAAATGGGTACAAGGCGAGGCAACCCGTTTCGCCAGGCCCCAGGGCCGGTATCACTCTTAATCGATCTGGCCGGACAAATAAACGAACAGATACCGCATCGCTTGCATTTTTCATCATCAAAGGAAAGCAAACCGGTCGACATTTGTGCCGGATCATTGTAATCCGGAATTTTTGTCCATCTTTTAAACTCAATAGGTTCCATGTCATTCTCCCTGTTGTTCTATTCTGGGACTGCTAGCCATTTCCCCTTCATACCATTCCACCACCTGAACCTCTCTGGGAACCTGACCATCGGATTCTACTTTGGGCCACCCCAGAGCAATACAATTGTTGAGCTGATAAGGATATTTTACGCCAAAGAATTTTTTCCATTTGGGTTCATACATGAGCACCTTAATCAGGCCGATCCAGCAGGTGGCAGCGCCCATGCTGTGTGCGGCAAGGATCATGTTTTGCCCGCAGATACCGCTGTCTGTGGCAGGAGATGAAACACCCCGCTGGTCTTCAAACAGCAGGATTAAGGTGGGCGCTGCATGGAACACCGGCGCACGGCCGTCGGCAACAGCATTTAAGAGCCCAAAAGGAACCGGATGCAATTCATTATGCTGAAGCCGGATAAAGAATTTTGATATGGGTTTTAAAAAGATGTTCCTGAATCGACTCCGGGTATAATCGAGAACAAACATCATCCGTTTGCAGATTTTGATTGCGTCCTTTTCCATTTCATTCAGGATTTCGGGACTTTTAACAACGGCAAATCGCCACGGCTGGGAATTGCCGGCAGAGGGTGCAAACCTTCCGGCCTCTAAAATTCGCCGGATCATATAATCTGGAATGGGATCTTTTTTAAATGCCCTTGTACTGCGACGGCTTAGGATGACTTTCTCGACTTCCGTCCATTCCATGCTTTCAGAGATATCCATAGCTGCTGATGTATCCATGGTATGCGCCCTCCGTGCCATTGTTTTTGATGGCTTCGTAAAAAGTCCAACTTTTGCGTTGCGCTGCATCCTTCGTTTCTTCAAAGTACGAAAAGTACATATCTTCACTCAGGATTTACGCGCCTTGCCAATTTTATGAGATTGGTGAACTTTTATACTTTGCCATCGAAATCTGACTTTTTACGAGTGTATCAACTTAGGTTTTTAAAAGATAGTTTGATTCAAAATAGCCCATTGATTTTTTGATGTTCTTGATGCCGAACGCATCCAGACGGTCATTTACCGCCAATGTCGACACCATCATGATATTACCGAGCATCTCCCAGGCAATTACGCCCGTGTCAAAACGATTATCAAAAAAACCACGCTTCTGATCCAGCTCCAGGTTGGTTTTATTGAATTCATAAAACGCCATGCAGCACGCAATACCCTTTTCCCGGATTTGCGGTTCAAGGGCAAACATGGCCTTTAAAATACAGGCAAACATGTTAACTTCAGGACTCTGGATATATTGAAAATATTGCGCGGATAATTCCCGTATAATGCTTTTATGGCTGTTTTCCGGGAA
>JAJRPH010000319.1 GCA_024280875.1 Deltaproteobacteria bacterium
AACATTTAAAATAACAGGATATAATCAAATTATGACTCAGCTTTTATTTAATAAGCGATCAATATACACTCTCTTTGTAACCTATATGTTTTCCTTCTGTTTATATGGATGTGCAGTACTGAATGAACACATGCCCTTTAAATCCGATAACACAATCAACGGTTCTCCTAATCAAACTAATACAGTTTCCAACACGGATAACCTCGATCCAGCTGATAATCCGGCTAATGCCGACAATTCTTTTCGACCTGTATCCATCGGCGATGATACGAGCTATAATATTGCTTACCTCCCCTTGATTTCGATGGGAGATGAAAGCGGCGATTCAGACCTTGAAACTTCTGAAAGCATCTCCATCAGCGCAGAAATTCAGGCTAAACTTGACGAAGCGCTTGATTTTTATCAGGCATCTCAGGATTTCTGGCAACAAGGGGAACTTGATAATGCGCTTCAGGCACTGGATCAGGCTTACGCGATGATTACGGAAGTCGATGCATTTGACCAGCCGAAATTAATCCAGCAAAAAGATGATTTACGGTTTATGATTTCAAAACGGATACTTGAAATCTATACTTCACGCCACACCACCGCAAAAGGCAATCATAATGCAATCCCTTTGGTCATGAATACACATGTCCAAAAAGAAATTGATCTGTTTACCAAAAGCAAATGCCGTTCTTTTTTTGAAGGATCCTATAAACGCTCAGGAAGATATCGTCCGTACATTGTTAAGGAACTGCGAAAAGCTGGACTCCCTGAAGAGCTGTCATGGCTGCCCTTAATTGAAAGCGGTTTTAAAGTCAAAGCTCTGTCAAGCGCAAGGGCGCTGGGTTTATGGCAGTTTATCTCTTCAACCGGTCATAAATTCGGCCTTAAAAGAAGCCTGTATATTGATGAACGGCTGGACCCCTACAAATCCACCCATGCCGCTATTGAATATCTCAAGGAGCTTCATGAAATCTTCGGGGACTGGCCGACGGTGCTTGCAGCTTATAATTGCGGTGAGGGACGGGTTCTCCGTACCATCAGAAATCAAAATGTTAACTACCTTGACGATTTCTGGGATTTATACCAGCGCCTGCCCCGGGAAACTGCCAGGTATGTCCCAAAATTCATGGCGACCCTTTATATCATAAACAACATGGAAAAATATGGTATGAAAGATATCGTTTTAGATGATCCAATGCAATTTGACATCCAGAGAATCTCAAAACAGGCATATTTAAAAGATATCGCTGAAACAATCAAACTTCAGGAAGATGACCTGGTAGATCTGAACCCTGAACTTCGCTATAAACTGCTGCCGCCGGAAGAATACCCGTTAAAAATCCCCATAGGCAAAAAGGAAGCACTTATCGCAAGCATTGAGGATATCCCGGAATATGCACAAACGCATCCTGGACTTGCATACCACCGGGTCAGACCCGGAGAAACGCTTTCAACCATCGCACGGCGCTATAATACAAACATTAACACAATTGCGAAATATAATAATATTTACCGTAAAAATTACATCGCAGCCGGAAAGATACTTAAAATCCCGCAATCAGGAAAAATTTCCAGCAGCAAGCAGTCAAAAGTCATTACATATTATGTTCGTCGGGGGGATTCTCTCTGGACCTTGGCCAAACGATATGATACCACAACCAAAAAAATTCAGGGATTTAATCAGTTAAAAAATGTCAATCTTGACATCGGACAAATTTTAAAGATCCCCACAGGGCAGCACTATGGTCTTGCGCTTTACAAGGTTAAAAGCGGTGATTCCCCTTCTAAGATTGCCAATAAACACAATATGAATCTGAGTCAACTGCTTCGTCTCAACAATCTGACAAAAACCAGCACCATATACCCTGGCCAGCAGCTGTATGTAGAATAATTCTCTGCCCCCGTAGCTCAGTGGATAGAGCATTGGATTCCTAATCCATGTGCCGCAAGTTCGATTCTTGCCGGGGGCACCAAATCATCCTTGCACCTCAGCAGAACCGAAGTTAGAGAATAGCTTCACTTTATCATCGAGTCAGGCACTTGTAAATCAGGTGATATCTTAATGGCTTGCATGAAATGGCCCTCTGCCTGTTTTAATCGATCTGTTTTGGAATATGCTATGCCCAGATTATAATGAGACTGGGCATCATTCGAATTTTGCTCCAAAGCCTTAAGATAATAATAAATCGCCTGGTGATAGTCTTTTTTTCTCAACAAGGCATCCCCCATCTTCCCATGCGCTTCCGCATTATTCGGTGATAATTCAAGTGTCTTCAGATAATAAGCTATCGAATCATCAGTATTCCCTTGGCTAAACAGCGCATACCCCAGGCGGTTGAGAATCGTCGTATTATCCGGTTTTAACTGATATGCCTTTTGATAATAAACGAGAGCCTCATCAACCATTCCTTGAGAGAATAGCGCGGCACCAAGATTGGACAGGTATTCCGAATTTTTGGGCCGTAATTCTGCTGCCTTTCGGTAATGATGAAGGGAGAGATCCGGTTTTCCCGATTTTGACATGACATTGGCCAGATTGTTGTGTGCATCTGCATGATCCGGATCAATGGCCAGTGCTTTTGCAAACTGTGCCATGGCCTCTTTATAGGATTGTTTTTTCGCCAACGCACACCCTAAATTATAATGCGACCGCTCCTTTTCAGGCGATTTTTCAACACAGTCCTGCCACAAAATAAGTTCATCCTGCCAGATTTCATTCCGCTGCCATGTCCAGTGCCCTTCAATGAATATAATCATACAGAGCATCACAACAGCAGTCCTTTTGGAATGGGTGAAACGAAAAAGCGCCACAACCATGGCAGGGATCAAAAACATGGATGGCAGATAGGTCCGGTGTTCAAAAATTATTTCAAGCCCTATAACACTGGACTCTATGATCAGATTGACCAGGAACCATAAAATCCCAAACCCGGTGAATGGATCTTTTTTAGATAAATAAACAACCAGCCAGACCAAACCGGCAATAGACATAATTGCGATGATGGTGATTGACGGCACTGTCAAAGAGACGGAAAGCGGATAATCATAATCCAGGGTGAGTCGATTGAAACAGGGAAAAACGATCAGACTGAGATAATAAATAATCACCCGTGACTCGGTCAGCACTCTTTCAAGAAGCGTAAAATCACGATGTAGATATGCTGACAAAATTCTGTCAATGGGAGTGTTGCCTAAAAAAAGAATGGAAAAGACGCATACCAGACAAACCACCAAAACAATCCACATGAATCGGCGTTTAAGCCAGTCTATGCGAAAATTCTGAAAAAAAAACCACTCATAAAACAAAATTATAACCGGCAGTGTCGCAGCATTGGGCTTGCTTAAAACAGCCAAACAACCGGCAGCAGCACTGCCCAGAAACAATATTATTTGCTTGTGGTTTATATTATCCGTTACTCTGCTTAATAGTCGCCCTTTAACATAGAGCCATAAAGATAAAACATAAAATATGCCGGCCAAAGAGGTCATCCGCTGACAGATATAGGTAACGGACTCCGTATGCAGCGGGTGAAAAAGCCAGACAAGAACTGCTAAAAATACGATCAATCGCGAATCAAAAGACCCTTTTCTGCTCAAACTTAACAGATCTTTCCGGCAGAAGATTCCTGGCTGAGCTAAAGTGATTGTATTTTGTAAAAGAAAAAAAAGAAAAACGCCTGAAAGAGAATGGATTAATATATTAACCAGATGATATCCGGATGGCTGTAAATCGCTGAAATAATAATTTACGGCAAAACTGATATTGGACAAAGGACGCTGCCCCGGATACCCCTCACATGCAGCCTTTATCAGGTGACTGACCGACAGGTCCTTTAAATGAACAGATGTGTCATTGATAATAAAAGGACGATCATCAAAGGTAAACGGCACATGAAAAGAATTTGAATAGATGAGCAGGCAGCCTGAAAGTATCAGAAAAACACTGATCGTATTTTTTACTGAATCTGACGTTCTCCATTTATGCAATCGGCCTGCCATTTATAACCCTATAAACGTGACGAAAACCTATTTCACTTTAGCCCATTTCCTGATAATTCAGAAAATCTGTTTTATGGCCTGCTCAACGCCATTAACCGATACACCACCATACCAGCCAGCCAGGCAGCATCTTCCGGGGACAGAAACTCTCCGGCAGTCGCATCAAACAAAATATTGGCTTCCGGTTCAAATTCATCATCCCCCTCATAAATAATCAACTGCAAAGGGATCTTAGGCAAAACCTGAAATTCGAAACCAGCATCCCCGATATCAATCGGTTTGCCATTGATTTTTGTCGCGGCTGTAATTAATGCGGCAACGTTTTTGCCAAACACTTTTTTTAGCGGGTCAATGGCCCGCTGCACAAAAGCGCTGAAATAAAATGATGCACCGGGTATTTCCCGGTAAGCAATCCAGGTGCCGGAGGCAGAGATTGATTTCATGGCATCCATATAGTGAAGAATCAGAACCTGTTCCTGAATAGGGACCTCGGCTTTATTATCCGCCATGTCCACAAATTCAAAGTCAGGATAACTGACCTGATAGGTCCGATTTAAAAACGAAATTTGAAATTTTTTATTATTTGATATTTCAAAGCCGGAAAACGCTGCAATCTCATCGATTGATTCTTTTGCAAGTTTCTCAACTGCTATTTTTTTAGCGTTAAAATAATCATCTATGCGTGCCATTAAAATTATCTCCATTGCAAACAAAAAAGGCCCCTCCCTGATTTACAGAGCGGGGCCTTTTGTCATCATTTTTTATTCTTTTATTCAGCGTAAATATTACAGCTCAAGCCATGAATCAGAGTACAGGGTTCGGCCAAGAATAACATCAACGGTCTTGACGTAGTCCACCAATTCCTTGGAAAGGCTGCTGCTATCCGGTGCATTACCGTCCATGGTTGCAATAACCACATCAACGATATCCTGTCGTTTGCCTTTGGCAATTTCCGTCAGCTTCTCATCCAGCGGATCTGAAATAACAGAGTACATGCCGTATCTTTCCAGCATGATCATGTATGTTGAATTCAGAATCGGGCGCAGGTGAACCGGGGGGCCATTGGAAATGTTGGACAGACCGCAAGTGCTTTTTGCACCCGGCGCAATGTCCTGGATCATTTTCTGGAATTCCAACAGGCTGACACTCTGCTGCTGCTGGATATTAACCGGTGTTACAATACCGTCCACCCAGATCCGTTCATTCTCAATACCGGCTTCGTTGGCTGCATACAGCAGTTCAACGCACAGCGCGGCTCTTTCATTCTCATCTCTCGGCAATCCTTCCGGACCCCACATTAATGCGATGAAATCCGCATTATATTCAGCTGCCAGCGGAATCATCTTTTCATATCTTTCGGTTCGGCACATAATTGAGTTGATCAGCGGCGCCTTTTCTGTCGGCTTATACACCTTGAGCCCGGCTTCAATCGCATCAATATTTGAAGTATCCAGCACCAAGGGAATATCATCCACAACTTCCTGAACGGTCTGAATCACCCAGGGCATTAATTCAATACCGTCCTTTTTGGCCGGTCCGAGATTGATGTCAATATAGTCCATACCCTGTTTTTTCTGAAAAAGGGCTTCCTCCTGAATCGGCTTCGGGTCTCTTGCTTTAAACGCACCACCAATTTTTTTGGACATGACATTTAAACTTTCACCTAAACATAACATTTGCTCTACCTCCATTTTTGGGCTTGACGGTTGACCACAACAGCACAATGTAAAAATATCATGCGATTGTGCAATATCAACAACTGCTCAATCCGGTATTAATATTTTATCTGGCTTTTAAAAACGCAGGTAGATGAGGAGCTTCTCTTGGACCAACCGTGATGGTCCAGTCCGACAACTCTTCTTCAATTTCACCTACGATGGAAGCTGCATATCCGGGAATAATTAATTCTTTGTTCTTAATTTTATCTGCAATACCGGATTTTTTAACAAACATGCCGACATCATCACCGGCGAATTTTCCGGCAGCCCATGCCGTCAATACGGACAGGCCTTCCGTATCCTTAATCAGCAACCAGGCAGGGACCTTGCTTCCTTCGATTTCACCGGAAACGATAAAGTAGGTCAAGGCAAAGTTTGTTGTGATCAGGACCGGAGAATTTTCATCCGGGTTTCCAATTTCATAGATACCTTCGGTAACTGTCATAGGACGCTGCGGGTCGGTAAAAATATTGAGTCGTTCAAGCAGCAGCGGGAACAATGATTCAGTGGTAAAATCGGAAAGTACGGTAATCGCGCCGTATTTTGCGATAAACATGGCGGCCAGCATTGTTTCCGTATCCAGGTTGGATGCCATTTCACATGGGAATGTAATGGTCGGGAAACCCAAAGATCGGTTTCCAGCCTTTAATGCCGAACGTCTGATTGCGATCTGATCTTCAAATGCCACCTTTACGTCACGTGATCCTGAATCCAGCACGAGTTTTTTAATACCCATTGCAAGGAGTTTATCTGTCAAGGGGATTAAAGCTTCAACGGAATCCGCTTTAACCGCCAGGGGCAAATCATTGTCTTTTGCCAAGGCACCAAAAGCATCAATCGTTGCTTCAGTTGCAGCATAAATCAGGGGATTTTTGAAACTTGTCGCCTCAACCGCAGCCTTCATGGAATCCGCGTTATCGGACATCAAAATCAAATTGAATTCAGATGTTTCCGCTATGGTTTTAGCTGTTTTTGCAAACGCTTTTGCATCACCGGCATCTTGAACCGCAACCAGTTCCGGACGCAGATTAAAGCCCACACGCTCATACTGGAATGCATTCCAGGTTGCCAGTTTGGCTTTAAGATCTTTGTCCTTAATATCAGAACTGACTTTAACTGCCAGTGCTGTGGGATTATAAAATGTCTTTTCATGTCTGTATAATACGGTTTCTGCGCCTACCGTGAACTTACGAACCCCTTTACCAATCTGAACCGGCAGAATTGGAGGAGCAGAGGCTTCTGCCAGCTGATCTCTCGCTTCGTCCGAAACATAGGGACATGCGTCAAGCTCCGCCTTGCCGGATGCAAGGTTCATTGCAAATGCAAGACAGGTCGGTACCCCACATTCCTTGCAGTTTGTTTTCGGAAGGAGCTTGAAAATCTGAATACCAGTTAGTGCCATTTTTATCTCCTTATATACTTAATCAAAATATACTTAATCAAAATTTATTATCAAATGCTCATTTTAAACTTTTGATAATGACATCGCGGAAAAACATTCGTCTGTATTCCCGCGATGTCATTTGGCACTTGATATTTATAAGTTATCAACCGACAAGCGAATCCATTTTCAGCGCCGGATGTCCCTTTTCTTCGAGCCACGGCAGAATCTCTTCTTCCGTAACACCCACAGTTTCATCGGCAATCATGTCATACAGATCAGGACAGCCCATTTCTTTGCCACGTTTTTCGATGCGGTCTTTGAGCTCTTCTTTCAAGGCCTTGGGCATCCACACCATTCGAAGCAGACCGCCATCACCCGTGATGAACTTACCCTGGGTAATATTGTATTTTGAATGACCGACAAATCCGGGGGATTGCGCCCCGCCGCCCATAACACCGGCAAGCGTTGTAAACTTCATTCCACATGGGGTATCTCCGGCATAGTCCCTGCCTACCGACATAACTCCATTACAAGATGGGAGCATGGCCGCAATACATTCACAACAACCGCAAGTTGTCATTGGATCAACAACCATAGAGTAGAAGTTGTAATGGGGCACCGCGCCTCGAGACGCTTTGTAAATAAAGTCATTAACGCCTTTCCACTGTCCCAGTACGGGATCAATGCATTCACCTTTTTCAATAGGCTGATTCGGTCCGGTTGGATTGATTTCATAAGATGCTTTGCAGTCCATCCAGTTATACGCGCCGCAAAGTCCTGTTCTTTCAGGGCTTACACTACAGACGTGATTGGGTGCAAATGACTGGCAAAGAGTGCATGAATAGTAAAGATCCACATCTTCATCCGTCATATTATCAACCCGTTCATCACGCGTTTTGTATTCCGCTCTGGCCCGTTTGGTCAGTTTATCGACATCTGCCTTTTTCGTGTAAAGGGTTACCTGGACCTTGTCCACGATCTTCTGGAACTCCTGATGGAATTTGGCATGAAGCACTACACCGATATCTTTTAAGGTAAATCCTTTTTCCATACCGGATTTGCTGACGCGCACCCAGGAAATATCACGCTGGCCAATATGCATGATGCCCTGGATGTAGTTCACCAGGTGATGGATCTGACGTTCCATGATGGGTTCAAAGTCAGACTGAAATTCACGGCCGGCAATCTGAACATAGATGCCGAGAGGGAAGGTATCTCCTTCTTTCAGGTCAGTCACATCCGGACCAATGATTTCTACTTTGCCGTCTTCGATTTCACTCATTTCCGCCATTTTTACCAGCTCGGTGCACTGAGTTTTGCCGCCACCGCATTGAACATGAAGGTCTGCGCCACGGACACGTTCACCTTCGTAAGCCGGGCCAAACGCACATGGAATCTCAACGTCGGAAACAAGAGTTTTAAGTCCACGAACTTCAACTGACTTTGCGCAGATTTCATCATGGGAAACAGGAGAGACAACATGCTCGTATGTACAGATACCTGTGGGCAATACCTCGGGAATGTCATAGTCGGAAATCGTCGGGAAACCCCAGTTAATTGCACCGGCTGCGTTGGCATACCATTCGTCATTGACTGGCCCCAGTGCCATAACAAAAGCATAGG
>JAJRPH010000320.1 GCA_024280875.1 Deltaproteobacteria bacterium
GAATGCTTGTGGGTATTCATAACTGCGGCCATGACCTGTATTTTGATGCACAAATTCGTTCCATGGAACCAGATGTGATCAGTTTTGCCCATCTTCCGGATGACTGCAAAGACCGTAAGGAACTTAAGGAAAAATACGGGGACCAGGTTACCCTTTTAGGGTATGTTGCGACCCCACTTCTGATTCACGGTACGCCCACTGAAGTGATGGATGAATGCCGGCGTCATATTGATGACCTGGCCCCGGGGGGAGGATACGTGCTTGCACCTGGATGTGAATATCCGCCGAATATTCCCTTGACCAATGCTATTGCAATTATCAAGGCTGCTGAGAAATTTGGTTGATTTGTAATAATTCCGTAGAAAGTTCGTCTGCGGCGTTGCACTCGTCGTGAAAGGGCTCAACGTAAAAAAATACGCCTTCGTTGCTTTCCCGACTCGCGCGCCTTGCATACTGAGCTTCCAGAGAACCCATTTATAAACGTTTGAAATGATAGTTAAGGAGACAATCATGAACATGACGGATATTCTTGCGGACCTTGAACAAACCGTATTGTCGAAAAATCCCGAAGAAACCGATCGGGTACTGCAGGCGGTGAAAAATGAAAAGTACCCGGCAGACGAAATCTTAAATGCACTGTCGGCAGGTATTGAAAAAGCACGCCAGATGCTTAAGCAGGACAATTTTTCGATTCCGGATTTTCTGCTTGCCATAGATGCCTACCGGATGGGTGTGGATTTTTTAAAAGACTATGCTTCTTCTTCTGATCCGAAAACGGCAAAAAAGGAAAAGCTACAGATCGTTATCGGGGTGGCGGAAGGAGACGTGCATGACCTGGGGAAAAATATCGTGGCTGCGGTTTTGGAAGCATCGGGCTACCGTGTGCATGATATGGGCAGAAATATTTCCAACGAGGCCTTTTTGGGAAAGATTGAGGAAACGGAATCAGAGGTTCTGGCACTGTCCACCATGATGTCAACTCCCATTGATAATATGGCGGAGCTGATCCGGATGGTAAAAAAAATGTATCCCAAAACAGCCATTATAGTGGGCGGAGCACCGTTTGACGATGTTCTTGCCCGTCAGATTGGAGCGGACGGATATGCGGAAAATGCGACCCTGGTACCCGAGGAGACTAAAAGAATCCTTTCGGGTTTTTCAAATTAACTCCATGCAGATGATAAATATCAGTCATAAAGAGTTTACGCTTCAAGAAGTCCCGGAAGAACTGTTTTTACAGGTGTGCAAGCAAATCGGATATTCGTATGAAACGATTTCCCGGCAGATTCATTCAAAAATTACGGATATTATCGACAAAGGGCTTGCGGCCATGCAATCAGATTTTATTATTCGCACAACACCCATTACCGGATGGGGGAATGGGAGGATTGATACTGAAACGGTTACAATTGACAGCAAAAAGTGGGCAAGCCTTTTGAGGAAAATGGAGTCCCCTGAATTTATATGTTGTTTTATTGTTACTCTGGGTAAACGGATCGATGTTATCAAAGAAGGCTTTGGAGAAAAAAATCTTTTTGACCAGTTTGTCCTGGATGCATTGGGCTCGGTTTTGGTGGAAAAGGCTGCGGACAGCCTGGAATCAAGCATAGGGATAGAATTTAAGAAAAACAGCTATGAATGCAGTCGCCGTTTTAGCCCTGGATACTGTGACTGGGAGCTTAAATCCGGACAGGCAACCCTTTGCCGGTTTCTGTCTCCGGAAAAAATCGGAGTGCAATGCATGGCATCAGGAGCCATGATTCCGATTAAATCCGTATCCGCCGTCATGGTGGGGGCAATGCGTGTGCCGTGGAAAGTCCCCTGTTATTTTTGCAGGGAAATAAGATGTCCGTATCGACGTGAGAATAAAAGGACCTGAGAGAATTTTATAAAAGATCCGGCTTCTCAGTAATCTGGTTTTACTATCCGGGAAAAAGATTTTAAAAATTGACGGCAAAGAAAAAAGCTCCAAATTCTTTGTTGCGCTACAGCCTCAGCTGCTTCAACTTACGCTAAGTATGCCTTATTGCTGAGGATTTACGCGCCTCGAATTTGGAGCTTTTTTCTTTGCCGTCTAAATTCGACTTTTTACGATTTCATCAAAATTACTTTCCGGCCTTTTTATTTTACGCCTGTGGTCTTTGATACTTTTTTCTTTCTTTATATGAGTTCTCTGGTTTGTGATATAATATCAATCAAAGATGTGGGGTCATTATGTTGCCCTTGACTCATTGAATGATAAATTCTCTAAAATCTATAAATTTTCAATTATTTATACGCTGATTGCAGGTATCGTGAGATTCTTCTGTAAACATTTTCGATTTACCGGAATCCAGTCTCCAAGTTTACAACAGCTGCCTAAATGAAGCAAAGTCATTAACAGGTTATTGAAAACGTCATAAGCGCAGGCCAAATACATCAAAACCATACAAGGCAAAATTCGGCGAAAAAGCAGAGTTTATATTTATAAATGAACATTTTGAGCCGAATTTTAACGCTGTATTGGCAAGCGTAATCGTTTCCAATAGCTGTTAAAAGGAATAGTCCTCCAGATCCTCCCCTTTTTTGACATATTCCGCCATATGCTGATACGCATTCGCGCTGTAGGCGATGGCGGATGCCAGACGGTTAAAGACAACATCCTCTTCATCGAGCAATACACTTGATTTTTCTAATAATTGCTGCCCCTGTTGAATTAATTGTTCAAATTCATTGGCGATTTCTTTGCGCTTTATTTGCTTTTCCTGCTCCCTTGCAATGATCGGCTTTAACCTTTGAACGGAGTACTCTATCAAAATATCCCGCGACGCATTACTAGTTTGACATACCTGTTCAAGTCTTGTCAGTGTTTTTCTGCTAATCACATATGTTTTATGAATCCTTTCTTTTGCATCCGGATCGATCCGTTGAATTCCATCGGCAACCGCTCTCAGGTGCTCGGCATCTTCCATGAGATGATCAAACAGGGATTTTTGACGAATACCCAATTGTGCGGCAACCACGTTAATGGTTTGAATGGTTCGTTTGGACAGTTTAAATGTTGCACGCACCGATTGCATACCGGTCAGTTCCAAAGAAGATGCCGGAGGTAAATTCACATCTTTATTTTTAAACTTTTTCATAACGCATCCCATCTATTGATTTTATCCTTCTCATTACTTTATTTTATTATTTTTTAAAGTAATGCAATAAAAAATAATAAAATACTATTGACATAAAATAAATCGTCCATATTCTTTATATAAACAAAACATAAGTAATGGTAAACAAATTATTAATTAAAAGGGAGGTAAAATTATGGAACTAATCAGATGGACGCCCCAACGAAATGCTTGGCGGATGCATAACAGAATGAACCGTATTCTTGATGATTTTTTTGCTCCGGCACTGGGCACGAATGACGAATTAACTGTCCGGAACTGGAATCCTTCGGCTGATGTTTATGAAGAAGACACTCATTATGTTATCAAGGCGGAGCTGCCGGGCGTTGACAAAAAAGACATTCACGTCGACGTAGAAAACAATGTACTGATTCTTAAAGGCGAACGAACCGAAGACAAAGAATTAAAAGAAGAAAATTATTTTCGGAGAGAAATGGCCTCCGGCAAATTTCAAAGATCTTTCGCGCTTCCGGAAGGCGTGGATGCGGATAACATTAAAGCCGATTATAATGATGGCGTGATAAAAATCACCATCCCGAAACCGGAAACAAAACAACCGAAAATAATTGCCGTTCAATAATTATTCCAATTTATTAAAAATAAACAGGCGGGTAGCTCATCATGTGGGCCACCCGCCTGTTTTACTTTTTTTACAAATACCGCCGAACAGATTAAACGGATTTCGGTTTTACTAACAAACACGCAAGCGCCGGCAGAAGGAGCAGGGCTCCCAGCATATTCACGAAAAACATGAAGGTCAGCAGAATCCCCATGTCTGCCTGAAATTTAAGCGGAGAGAAAATCCAGGTCCCCACCCCGATTGCCAGTGTTACCCCGGTAAACAATACACCGATGCCGGTAACACCGAGCGTCCTTCGATACGCGTCATAAAGTGGGATGCCTTCGGATAAAAAGGTGCGCATCCGGCTGAATATATAAATGCCATAATCAACCCCGACACCAACGCCCAACGCCACGACAGGAAGTGTCGACACCTTGAGGCCGATTTCAAGCATACTCATTAAAGCATACGCCAAAATCGAAACCAGGGCAAGGGGCAACACCACACATAACATCCCCCGAATCGACCGGAAAGTAATCAGACACAGGCCGACGATGGCAGCAAAAACATAAAAAAGTATCGGAAACTGGGAGGAGGCGACTTCTTCATTGGTTGCCGCCATCACCCCGACACTGCCGGTGGCCAGACGAAATTTAACCTTGTCCGTTCCGTATTTTTCACGGAACTGCTTTACTTCCGAAACGATCCTCTCGATGGTTTCCGCTTTATGGTCTTTCGTAAAAATCAGTACCGGCATGACACTGCCATCCGTGTTTAATAGCCCGCTGCTGGTGGGAATATAAGCACAAGCCTGAATCATAACATCCTGGTTTCGGGGCAGTACCCGCCACATCGGACTGCCCTCATTCCAGCCGGAATTAATTCTTTTTGCGATATCCGGCATTGACACAACGGACTGGACACCGTCCACATTTCGCATGTGCCATCCAAAACGATCAATAGCGGCCATCACCTCATAATTAATACACCCTTCGGGAATCGTCTCCACAATAACCGCAATAATATCCACCCCAATGGAAAATCGACTGCTGATAACTTCGCTGTCAATATTATATCTGGAATTGGCTCGAAGTTCCGGCACTCCCCGGTGAAGATCGCCGATCTTGACATCCGCGGCTTTCCAGACGCCCAGGACAAGGAGCAGGACTGCTACAAGAAGGGTTACGCCGGCTGCCTTTGGTGTGGTGATTTTAGCCAGAGTATTCCATAAAGGTTGCAGCGTCTGCCGTTGCGTTTTGATGCGCTGCCGGTATTTTTCATTATAACTAAGATAAGACATGAGCACCGGGATCAATATCAGATTGGTTAGAATAATAACCGCCACACCGATACTGGCCGTAATTGCAAGTTCTTGAATAATGCGGATTTTTATAAACAGAATGGTGACAAATCCGATCGTATCACTGAGCAGGGCAATGCTGCCCGGAACAAGCAGCCGCTGAAAACTTGTACGCGCTGCATCCATTCCATCAGCACCGGCAATAATCCTTGTTTTCGCAACACTGACCATTTGAACGCCATGGCTCACACCAATGGCAAAAATGAGAAAGGGGACGAGAATGCCCATGGGATCAATGCCGAATCCCATAGCAGTCAAGAGGCCCAACTGCCAGATCACGGCCATCAGCGATGCACCCAAAGGGATCAATGTCAGTTTGAAGGAAAGTGTATACAAATAAATCAAAATCGCGGTGATCAAAAAAGTAACCCCAAAAAACAGGACCACCCGGGCAACCCCATCGGCAATATCACCGATCACCTTGGCAAATCCAATGATATGAATTTCATACCGGTCGTTAATATCTTTTTTATCATATTTTGCCCGGATCTCTTTTTCAAGAATATGGGCCACTTCAACATAATCGAGCCGCTCTCCGGTGGTGGGATGGAATTCCATCAGTTGTGCGCTGATAATCGCGCCCGAAAAATCATTGGCTATCAAACGACCCAGGATACCTGCCTTTAGAATATTTCCCCTGACACGCGCAAAGCCTTCAGGATCAGGCCTGAAATTATCAGGTATGACGTTGCCGCCGGCAATGCCGTCTTCAATCACTTCCGTATAACGAACATTGGGCGTAAAAATTGATTTTACCAGGGCGCGATCCACGCCTGGAATAAAAAATACATCATCGGTGACATTTTTCAAAAGTTCAAAAAACTCCGGCGTAAAAATGTCTCCTTCTTTTGTCATAACGGCAATAAGAATCCGATTGGCACCGCCAAATTCCTGCCGATGCTCAACATAGGTTTTCATATACTCGTGTTCCAGCGGAAGAAGCTTACTGAAACCGGCATCAATGTGCAGACGAGTTGATGAATAGATCATGCAAAGCGTGATAACGACAAAAAAACCGATTACCCAGATACGATTCTTAAAAACCAGACCTTCAAGTTTAGACGGAATGGAAGTATCTTTCATAATTATTGGATCCATTTGCGCTTGATTGATAAATGCTGGATTGCCGGACTTATTGAGAAGTCACTATTTTTCGGAGATTGATATTTTTTTTATGCCGCCGTCGCCAATCAGTATCAACATATTATTTTCAATGGGCAATGCCGTCAATATGCCTCTACGGTCCGGCTGCTCGCGAAGCGTAAAGCTTTTTCCGTCATCATTACTGACCAGCACAGTACCGCCCAGTCCCACGATAAAAATCCTGCCATCCGGCAACCGAAAACCGGAATTAAGCATTGATACTGTATGAGTAGCAATTTTTTCCCAGTTTTCACCGGCATTTTCCGATCGGTATAAATTTCCACGGAGACCGAAAAGCAGCACTGAATCTCCGCCAATGGGAAGGGTACCGAAAAAAGACCCTTCATAGGGCGAAGGGAGATTGATCCAGGTTTGTCCTTCATCATCAGACCGGTAAACCCTTCCCGCCTCTGCAGCAATATACATTTTTCCGGTTTCAGATCGCATAATCTGATTCAAATGCCAGTCCTCTTCACTGATGCTTTCAGAAGTCCAGCTAATGCCGCTGTCTTTTGTTGTCAGGAAAAAACCATACGCACCCACCGCAATACCGGTCTTGTCATCTTTAAACCAGACATCAAACAAAGGGCGCTCTTCTTCGGGCGCATAATAAACCCGCTCCCAGTTCTCCCCGCCATCGGTTGTTCTCAGGATTACCGCATCATGGCCCACTGCCCACCCCAAATTTTTATCATGGAAATAAACACCTGTCAGCGTGGCAATGGTCGGCACCCTGGCCTGAGTCCAGGTATCGCCCTGATCATCAGAATAAAGAATATGTCCTCTTTCACCCACAACAACCGCCCGGCCATCTGTAAAAACACCGCCCAACAAAAGCGATTTCGACGACAGGGGCGCGATAACTGAAAATTCAGATTCGGCAGCCTGCAAAACTGAGAATACGAGCATGGACAAAACAAGAAAAAAAGACACCACATAAATGAATCGTTTTCTGAAAAGCCGGTCCATTAAAAAAAAACTCCTGTAGTCATGATAAAAACTGATGGTTAGGATCACCAGACAGGCAATCGAGATCTTATTTTTTACCAATTCAGCATGGTTTTAAGAATCCGATGCCTGTCTGAACAAAATCTCCGTTTACCTTTTTCCTTCACGCCGTAGAGCAGCCGGCGTATAATCCTTCGCGGTCCGCTTGATATCAAAATCATACATTTTGCTCTCATTATCCAGACCAATGGCAAGATATCGTCCGGACTGCAGGTCCACATGCACTTCTAACGTCGTCCAAATGGTCGGAACATCATAATAGTTGATCACATGGCCTTCGGAAACCCGCCAGAGCTGATCTCGGTTATCATAGATATCAACCAGCAGCACCTGCCAGGAGTCTTCATCCACATAAAAAGTCCTTCGTTTATAAATATGCCGGCTCCCTTCCTTTAAGGTCGCATCAACCACCCATACCCGATGCAGCTCATAGCGGCAAAATTCCGGATTGATATGAAGGGGGGTGAGGATCTCCTTATAGGTCAGTTTGTCGCTATGAAGCTTATAGGAATTATAAGGTACGTAGATTTCTTTTTTGCCAATCAGTTTCCAGTCATATCGGTCCGTGGCCCCGCTAAACATGTCAAACTGATCAGTGGTTCTCACTCCGTCAGAGGCAGTTCCCGGAGTATCATATGCCACATTGGGCGCCCGGCGGACCCGCCTCTGCCCCGGGTTGTAAAGCCATGCCAACCGTGGTTCTATTATCTGGTTCATTGTTTCATGGACCAGTAAACTGCCGCCGGCCAATCGGGCTGGTGACGTTACTTTTTGTTTAAAATACAATATTAGGTTATTCAGTTTCTCTTCGGTCATCCCTTCTTGGGAATAGAGCATGTTAAACTCATCTCCCAGTTGAATCAGTGTGTAATCACCGCCTCGGGTTAAAACTGCCTGGGCGATGTACCGTGCGGCAATATCGCCGCGATATCGAAGAATGTGGTTCCAAATCACATGCAGGCCATTTTCGGGTATCGGAAAAGGAATACCGACAGCCGTATTCTTCACTCCGTAGCCTTTTTCCACCAATTCCGCAGTGGCGGCGGATTTTTTGGTTGCCTCGTAAATCCGCTCAGGAAAAGAAGCACTCCGCCGGGTTGGATATACATTCATTTTAAATGTATCATAAAGATTCAGCATGGCCTTATGGCCGGGCGTCAATTTATCAGCATACTGACCCATATTCTGCTTGGTAATGGTAAACAAAATCGAGTCAGCGGCAAACGGGTCCGGGTGATGCATGCCCGATTTATATCCATCCGGCGGCGTGGTAATACCCCCTTCCCAGGCCGGAATGGTGCCGTCTTTATTGCCGGCCATTTCACCACCCATGGGCATCAGATCCTTGCCCAAGCGCGCGATTTCTTCCGCTGTTACTTTTGCTCCGGCCGAGGAGGCTATAAAAACAAGCATTACTGCAAGACTGATACTTACAAATGATCTTTTCAGCATAATCAATCCCCCATTATTTAGAATGAATATTTGATATTGGTTTGAATAAAATCGCGATCATTAATCAGGTTATACCTATCCGCGCCGTAAAAATTCGTATAGCTTACATCCACCGACCAGGTACTTAAATAGGTTGCCGTGAGGCCACCTGTAATGGCCCTGCGATTTTCAATAAAATTGCCACCGGGTCCGGGTGAATTACCTCTCACATCATGCTGCCAGGCAATACGGGGGGTCAGGCCCACCGGACCAATGGCATCATTGTATACCAGTTTGACAAACAGACGATATCCCCAGGAATCCGCATCAGCAAAATGACTGGCCGACTCAGCCTCCTTATTGGAATGGGCGCCGCCAAAAGGTTTGTCATCCTCCTGCCTCGGCGGGACCGCCTGAGACGGATTTCCGCTAGTATAAGTACCGGCTGACTCCAAGCGAAGGTCGCTTTTATCGGGCATACTGCTCACATGCGTGATGCCAACTTCTCCAAGCATCACAACGGCATCAGCGCCAAACGTCGGTCCGAACACTTTAGTGGCGGTCATTTGCCCCTGGGTAACGTCTCTTTCAATATATCCGTGGATGATTTCATCCGCTGAAAAGCTTATATTGTTGTACGTGCTGATCTGGTTGTCCTTATAGGTCGGGTTAAATCCAATGGGCGACAGGTATGCCAGGACAAGCTCCACATCATCAATTTGCAGCGGAGCATCCGGACGGTGTGATATTTCCCCCTGAAGGGCAATTCCGCTGGTCCCCAGACTCGTATTAAAACTGAGCCCGAACATTTGAATGTCTTCCGGGTATTCTGTAAAATAATAGCCTGTTTTTGAATAGTTGTTGACGGTCAATCCTGCCGCTGTGGCGACATCTCCCCCCACTGCGGCCAATGTTGCCGCGAATCCGGCAGGTGATGAAGCAGCCACACCTTCCTCTGTTCCTGTGCGGGCACTTAGGATGGGTACACGACTATGATAATTAACGTAATAAAAACCAAATTCCGTATCATTTAACGGTTCTGAAAAATATCGAAACGCTGCCCCGTACTGGCCGTCATCATCAGCGTTATCCGACGGGCCGCGTTTTACCGCCAGGAAGTCGGGATCAAATCCCAGAGGCCCCAGATCTGTTCCTTCATCAGAAATAGACCCAAACGCGAGCATCACCTTTTTTCCGCCAGCGCCGGCTACGTCCGTGGTGGCAAAATAAGATCCCGGCGGGTCAATGTCGGTATTGTTCCAGTCATACAGGTAAAGCCCCTCAAAAGAAACGTTATCAGTGAGCCCCAGGGATGCATACACCATGCCTTCGGGAACCAAGGCTTCCCGAAGCTCGGCACCGGGAATTCGGATGGCGCTGACGTTAATAGGATTGATGGTGTTGATGCCCCCTTGAAAAAAGGTGCCCTCACCCCAGCTGATCACTTGATCCCCCACGCGGATATCAATTGGTATTTCAGCAACATCAAAACTGCCGGAAAGATATGCATCAAGAATTCTGGCATCACTTCCCACCAGGTCCATCGCATCATCTGTCAGCTTAATTTTATCTTTGGAGCCGTTTTCAACTTCAAAATCATAGAATGCCGACCCCCGGACAAACGCTCCAAAATTTTTAAAATTTAGTTCCAGGTCTGATGTTATTTTTGGCGCATTGCTTACGAGACCGGTGCCGAAATTAAGATTCCCATTATCACCATTAACAGAATATGCATTGCCGCCATTTGTCAAACCTATAATGTCTTTGTCGCGGCCTTGCACGCGCCATCGTAAACCATAGGAAACCGTGCTATCGAGGCTGCCCTGCAGTTCTCCTTTTTCAAACTGAAAGGCATATGCAGAAGTCGAAAAAACAGGTAAGAGACTTGCGGTGAATAGAATAAAGCCGACCGATAACATGCAAGCAAAAAATTGATTTAATGGTTTGTTTTTCATAAGCCCCCCTCAGATCATTTTGGTTGAGTTGTGGGAAAAAATAACCCTGCGACTGCCAAACAAAAAAATATCTTTATGTAAAAATCAGTGACCGCAACAGTAAACATTGTTTAGTCACTAAAAAAATTACACAGCGGGTATAGCCTTGTATTGTTTATTCTGCTCGGTCGGAATCGATCGTTTTTTAGGGGTTCATAAGACAGTACAAAAAACTGTCTAATAGGGATCATTTCAAATGAAATTAATTATACTTACAGTTAACAAGAGGTTATTGTCAACTAAAATCGGACATAAAAGGAAACCCCGACATAAATCGAGCCATTTATATCAGATTTTCTAAACAGAGGATAGTTGCGCAGAATAATTCAGCTGCTTACTCCTTTGCCTCAACCATTGCAAATGCATTTTTGGTCAGAGATGTGGGTATCAGCTCTTTTCGCATCTGTTCGGTCAGAGCAGCCATGGCATACCACTGCCCTGATGATTCGATGACCTTTTCAAATGATCCGTCATCTTTCATCACGACCCCGCAGCCGGATGCCCAGAAAAGCATCCGTTTGTCGATGCGCCCCATGACCTTTTCCCCCCGTCCGAAAAAAACCAATTTTTCATTAATTCCTATTTTTCTCAGGATCTTATAGTTGAGCCGAACGGAGACTCCTCCGTTTGCCGAAGCAAAAAAACCACCCCATCCCATGGTTTCATCCAACACGGCAAGCAGTCCCATAGGGTGAATAAAACCATTTTGTTCAAACCGATAAAACGTATCTTTGTCTTCATCGTTGAACCCGGCAAATGCACACACAATGTTGCCATGCGTACTTTTCCACAAATGAAACCGTCGTTTCAGGCCCGGCATTTTTCTATCCACACCGCAGACAAAACAATTCAGGTAATGAGGGAGATGATCAAGCTTGCCTTTAATTTTTGAATAGCCTGAAGGCACATAATCACGTGTATATTCATCAATTTCTGAAATACGATCTCCAAATGCTATATCACCGGTAATATAAGGCATATCTGCCCCTTCAACCATAACACTACCGAATATTCCGACATCCGAAGCGTTTGCTTCAATACCAACAATATCCCCCACCCGGACGCCGGAACCGCCCATACGAAAGCAGCAGCTTAGTGGATATCGCAACTCTCCGTTGTCCGTACAATGTTCAAAGCCGGCAGCAAGTTCCATCATTGCGCCCATACCGATCCCGCCATGGGGAATTCCAACCCACCCTTCTTTGCTGGAATCCATGACCATCGTTGCTGAAATCGTTTCACCGTCATTTTTAATTTTCGTATCCTGGTACAAAAACGAATGAACAAAATCAGTCATTATTAAATCTCCCACCGCAAAAAAATATTAATTTCCTGACATCTTATCTCTTATAAAATGGATAATCAAATAATTCAGCCCTTTTTCGTGTCTGTTAATTTTGTTCTAAAATATCAAACCATGCCATTTATTCTATAATAGATTTTTCACTTTGACGATCAGCAAAGGATGATTTACATTAATATATAAAGTAATTTTTTATCTTCAAAGAATCAAAAGGACCCTGTTTGATATAACCTTAACCACTTAACGTCGTTCCAGTAAGAAATTACTGGTTTAAATATAATCTTTTTTTAAACAGAAAGGTGGTAATCATGAGAGTTCCTATTGAAATTACTTATCGAAACGTGGCCAAAATCGATGGAATTGAAAGACTGATTCATGACAAAGCCGAAAAACTCAATGATTTTCACGATGGTATTATTTCCTGCCGGATATCTCTTGAGCAGGACCAGGAAAGTAAACGTTCCGTAAAACAGTACCATGTCCGTATCGGCCTGCGTGTCCCGCCCGGGAAAGAGTTGGTGGTGCACCAGAAATCCGGTGAACAGGGAACCGGAGACTCCCTCCGGACAGTCATTACCGATGCATTTAAAACGATCGGTCGCCAGCTGAAAAAACTGAAGCAGAAACAACGAGCTCATGTCAAAGCCCCCCCGGAAATCCCCGAGCCGGCAATGGAAGAGGATTCTCTCTAAACTATTTGAATAACAACTTACTTTAAAAAATCAAAACCTGCGCATGGACATGTCATGCGCAGGTTTTTTATTTTATAACAATTGAGGCTATAAAACCGGGTTTTGCATATGCAGGGGACGGATAAGTATAAAATCCTTTTCCGGTCTTTTCACCCAGAGCCCCGTTGTCGACATAAGTTTTCAGAAAAGTGGCATTAGCGATCTGCTGCGGGTCTTTCACGATATTGGCCCAATAGTCGGTCACTTTCCATACCGTGTCAAGGCCGATACTGTCCATGATACCAAACGGACCCACCGGTGTATGCATCACCCCCATCCAGGCCCGGTCAACATCTTTTACCGATGCCACGCCATTTGCGGCCAGGGTCTGGGCGGACTTGAACAGTTCCATGATCAGGGCGTTAAACACATACCCGAAATTTTCCTTTTTCAGCATAATCGGAATTTGACCGATGCGAACAGCAAAAGCTTCTATGATTTCAATAACTTCTGGAGATGTCTGCGGATGAGGCATAATGTCGACAATATTTGTCACCCGGGTATCATGAAAATGAAAGGCCGCAAACCGCTCTGGCCGGCCGGTGGCTTCCGCGAACATGGACGGCACCAGAGATGACGTATTGGTGGTGAAAATGGCATGATCCGGGCAGATTTCATTAAACTGTGCAAAAACCCGACCTTTGAGCGTCGGGTCTTCCGGCACGGATTCACTCACAAAGTCCGCATGTTCCCCTGCCGCCTGCGCATCTGTTGTCATATGAATTTTCGCTTTGGCGGCGGCAGCGGTTTCTTCTGTTAGCCGTCCCGCATCAATATATGCTTTTGCCAGCTTATCCAAACGCTTGTCCGCTGCATCAAGCATATCATTTGCGATATCGTACATCATCACATTAAAACCGCTGACCGCGCATTGAAAACCGATCTGCTGCCCCATGGTGCCGGAACCGATAATTAAAACTGTATTAATATCTTCTAAATTCATGACGTGTCTCCTCAATTATTAAGATAATTTTGCGTCAAAAAATTCCATTCATTCACATCTGGAAATTTTTCATTTGCCGGGATTTTTAAACACCGTGGAAAAAAAGTCAATAAATAAATCGAACGCTCGCTCTATTTTTTTATTGACAACCATTTCAAAGTCTTTTATTTTTTTAATAAAGTACGGGAGAGTAAAGTATATGAGTATCATTTATTTGATCCGCCACGCACAGGCCTCATTCGGTAAAGCCGATTATGACTTTCTTTCAGAAACCGGCATACGCCAGTCAAAAATTTTAGCCGATCATTTTCAGGCCATCGGCCTTGAATTTGACACAATTTACTCAGGTGGCCAGCTTCGCCATGAACAAACCATGGAGGCATATCTGGATGTACTGGCAGCTTCAAAAAATAAAATCCCGCCGGTTCATAAAACTGATGCCTTTAACGAGTATGATTCGGAAACTATCTTAAGGAACCTGATTCCGGAGATGATCCGGGAGGAACCTGCATTTGAGGCAGATGTTGCCGCCATGCTCAAGAGCCAGCGGGAATTTCAAAAGGTGTATGAAAAAGTCATGCGCATTTGGATGAGTAAAGTTTCACCGTTCAAGAATCTTGAAACATGGAAAACCTATTATAGCCGGGTACGCGCCGGGTTTAACAAAATCATGGCTTCAGAGGGTGCGGGAAAAAAAATCGCAGTGTTTACTTCCGGCGGACCGATCTCCGTATGTGTTCAAAAAGTCCTAAGCCTTTCTGATGAAAATACATTACAGCTGACCTGGCAGATCATGAACACATCCATCACCCGGTTAAAGTACAGCGGCAATCAAATGACCCTCTTCGGATTTAATGATGTTACTTATCTGGAACTGAAAAGAGACGGGCAATTACTAACATTTCGTTAATTTTCTCATGCCTGCTTTGTTGGCAGGGATTTGCGGTAGCGCACTACAGCTTCATCCCTAACTCCATGCATATGAACAAATCAGGCATGAGAAAAACAAGATAATATTTTTAAATAAATAATTTTACTCTTTTAAAAGGAGAATATGATGGATTTTACCATTACGGAAAAAATGCAGGTCATTTTAGAATTGATCAATGAATTTGTAGACAAAGAGCTGATTCCCTTAGAGCCGGCTTTTCTTACCCAGCCCGCGTCCGAAATCATGCCGGTGATTAAAGAGAAACAGAAAAAAGTCAAGCAGATGGAACTGTGGGGCCCCTGCTATCCAAAGGAATTAGGCGGCATGGGATTAAACCTCATGGAGCATGCTCTGGTTTCCGAAGCTCTGGGACGCACTCCCCTGGGACATTTTGTATTCTGGTGCCAGGCCCCGGATGTGGGCAACATTGAACTGCTGGAAATGTTCGGAAACAATGAGCAGAAAAAGACCTATCTCCATCCCCTGGTGGCCGGGGATATCCGCAGCTGTTTTTCCATGACCGAAGTGGATCTGGCCGGTTCCAATCCGCTGATGATGGATACCACGGCGGTCAAAGACGGAGATGACTATGTCATCAACGGGCAGAAATGGTACACAACATCTGCAGACGGAGCAGAATTTGCCATTGTCATGGCCAAGACCAACCCGGAGGCACACCCGTATCTCCAGGCCAGCATGATCATTGTGCCATGCGACACCCCCGGTTTTAACCTTGTCCGCAACATTCCGGTAATGGGACACTCCGGGGAAGGGTATTTCAGCCACGCAGAAATACTCTACCAGAATTGCAGGGTGCCGCAAAAAAACCTCATCGGTGAAGAAGGCCAGGGATTTGTCCTTGCCCAGGAACGGCTGGGACCGGGACGCATCCACCACTGCATGCGCTGGATCGGCATCTGCAACCGGGCATTTGATCTCATGTGCACACGGGCGAAAGAACGCGTCATCTCCCCGGACGGCCGAACCCTTGCCACCCGGCAGATTATCCAGTCCTGGATCGCGGAATGCGCGGCGGAAATTCAGGCCGCCCGCCTCATGGTCCTGTACGCGGCATGGCGGATTCATAATGAAGGCGCAAAAGCGGCCAGAAAAGATATTTCCCTGATCAAGTTCAAGGTAGCCAATGTCATGCAAATGGTCCTCGACAATGCACTGCAGGTTCACGGGGGCCTGGGCATGACTGATGATACCATTCTGGCGTTCTACTTCCGCCACGAACGCGCAGCCCGAATTTATGACGGGGCAGATGAAGTGCACAAGGTATCTGTGGCAAAGCAGATTTTAAAAAGCTACTAACCCTACAACGATACTTATAAACAATAAGGCTTGATATTAATAACAAGGTCTGCTATACAACGATACAACCCTTAAAAAAGGAGGCAGGCCATGCTACCAATCACCCGATGCGACGAACACCTTTACTCAGTACCGA
>JAJRPH010000321.1 GCA_024280875.1 Deltaproteobacteria bacterium
ATTAATTTAGATTAAAAAATCAAAAATAAAACAATCGCTGTAAAATAAATAGAAAAACTATTTTCCAAAATTGCAACTTGACCGGGGTTTATATTTTTAACATATTGATATTTTTCATAAGTTAACCGGACAGCAATGATTAAAAATAAGGAGATGGATATGTTATTACGACAATTCCCCGATCAAATAAAATTTTGTGATTTATTTGATCAACACAATGTGGTGCCGTTGTGCCGGGAAATTCTTGCGGACATGGATACACCGGTTACTGTTCTGAAAAAAATATATTCTGAAAACGGACCGGCGTTTTTGTTTGAAAGTGTTGAGGGGGGGGAACGATGGGGTCGGTACAGCTTTTTAAGCGTATCCGCACGCACCCATATCCGAATATTTAAAGATCAGATTGAAATTCAAAAAAACGGTCATTGCGAAAAGATTGATCATCACAATGATCCGTTTCCAGTTCTAAGAGATTTTATGAAACGATATCATCCTGCGGTCCTTTCTGACCTGCCAAGATTCTGGGGCGGGCTTGTGGGATATATGACCTATGAAACCGTTTCTTTTTTTGAAAATATTCCCAATCAATTTCCCGATGACAAACCCCTGGCGCACTTTATTTTGCCGGATGAAATGCTGATATTTGACAATATCCGAAACACGTTGATGATTGTTGCCATTGTATTTAAAAATGATCACGCCAATCCTGACAAAGCGTTTGAGTCCGCGTCAAAAAGGATTGACCGGCTTGAAGCCAAAATATCTGCAAGTCTCACCGATACACAAACAAAAAATGATTCAACTTATGAGATGAAATCATTATGCGAAGAAAATGATTTTCGTTTAAAAGTTGATAAAATCAAATCTTACATCACCCAGGGAGAAGTAATCCAGGCAGTCATCTCCCAGCCATTTGTCTGCGATGCGCCCAAAGATCTGCTTTCATTGTACAGGGCACAGCGTTATATCAACCCGTCACCTTATCTCTTTTTCATGCATCTGGATAAAACGACGTTAGTCGGCTCCTCACCGGAAACCATGGTCCGCCTTGAAAACGGAGTGGCCACGCTTCGCCCCATTGCCGGAACCAGGCCGCGCGGTGCCACCGAACAGGAAGACCGTGCCCTTGCTGATGAACTTCTGGCGGATGAAAAGGAACGGGCGGAGCATCTCATGCTTGTTGATCTCGGCCGAAACGATCTCGGACGGGTGGCCGAAACCGGCACGGTCCAGGTAACGGATTTAATGTTTATTGAACGATATTCCCATGTCATGCATATGGTTTCAAATATCAGGTGTGACATCAAATCCGATTATGATGCATGGGATTTAATGTCCGCCGGTTTTCCCGCCGGAACACTTTCCGGCGCTCCCAAAGTCAGGGCCATGGAAATCATTGCCGAACTGGAGGAACATCCCCGCGGTCCATACGGCGGTGCCGTCGGCTACATTTCGTTTAACGGAAACATGGATCTTGCCATCACCATTCGTACCGCGTGTATTGAAAACGACAGGTTAACCGTTAATGCCGGAGCCGGTATTGTTTATGATTCAGATCCGGAAAAAGAACGGCTTGAAACCGTGAACAAGGCTATGGCCATACAAAAAGCACTCCAGTTAATAGAGAAACAAAAATAAGGAGAGATTCGATGATTGTCATGATTGATAATTATGATTCATTTACGTATAATCTGGTCCAGTATTTGCGGCAGCTGGGGGAGGAAATCCGTGTATTCAGAAATAATGTGTTCACCGTTGAAGACCTGGAAAAACTGGATATGTCAGGAATCGTGATTTCACCTGGTCCGGGAAATCCCGAGTCTGCGGGTTTGTCTATTCCAGTGATCAGGCATTTTTCAGGAAAAATCCCCATACTCGGGGTATGCCTTGGGCACCAGTCAATCGCCGCGTCTTTTGGCGGTCAGATTATATCCGCCAAAAAAATCATGCATGGGAAGACTTCTATGATAACGGCTGACGGGAAACAGCTGTTTAACAGAATCAATAAACCGTTTGTGGCCATGCGGTATCATTCACTGGCCGTGTCCCGAAAGAATTTACCCGACTGCCTGGAAATAACCGCTGAAACCGAAGACGGCGAAATTATGGGATTGAGGCATCGTTCGCACCTGACCGAAGGGATTCAGTTCCACCCGGAATCCATCATGACCCCTGTTGGGAAGCGACTTCTGCGGAATTTTATTAATTTAAAGGAGAACACCAATGTTTAAGGACAATTTAAGTAAAATTATCAAAAATGAAAACTTAAACGAAAATGAAATGTCTGCAATGATGATGGAAATTTTTTCCGGAAATATAACCGATGCCCAGATCGGCGCATTTATGGGCGCTTTGGCCACCAAGGGCGAAACCTTTGAAGAACTTGCCGGGGCGGCAACCGCCATGCGGAGAAAAGCCCACAGGATTGAAGCCGTGGCACCAATAATTGTAGATACTTGTGGAACCGGTGGAGACGGCGCCAAGACCTTTAACATATCGACAACCACTGCCTTTGTGGTAGCCGGATGCGGAGTTACCGTGGCAAAGCACGGCAACCGTTCCATTTCCAGCCAGTGCGGCAGTGCAGATGTGCTTGAAACATTGGGAATGAAGATCGATATCGATCCGGAGATTGTGGAGGAAGCCATTGCTGAAATCGGCATCGGATTCCTTTTCGCCCCGATTTATCACAGTGCCATGCGTTTTGCGGCGAATGCTCGAAAAGAAATCGGTCTGCGCAGCATATTTAATATGCTGGGGCCCCTGACCAATCCGGCGGCAGCCAACTGCCAGCTGCTAGGCGTTTTTGCGCCGGAATTAACCGAAATGTTTGCCCAGGCCTTAAAACTTCTGGGAACAAAACGTGCCTTTGTGGTCCACGGCCATGACGGACTCGATGAAATTTCTATTTGCGCCCCCACCCGCATCTCTGAACTTAAGGATAATCAAATCACCACGTATGATATTCGGCCGGAACAGTTTTTCGGGCAGGCTGCTGACCCGAGTGATCTTGTGGGCGGAATCCCTGAAGAGAACGCTGAAATCACGAAACTCATTTTAAATGGTGAAAAAGGCCCTAAACGTGATGTGATTTTAATCAATGCAGCCGCAGCTCTGGTGGCCGCCGAATGCGCCAAAGATTTTAAAGACGGCATTCAGCTGGCGGCAAATGCCATTGACAGCGGGGAAGCCCTTTCCAAGTTAAATGCGTTGATTACTTTTACGCAGGAGAACGGCTAATGGGCATTGATTTTTTAAGCCAAATCATTGAATACAAACAACACCTGGTAACAAAACAGAAGCACTACCGTTCCGAAAGCAGCCTGCGCAATGATGCGGAAAAATGTCTTGTGCACAGACCGTTTATCAAACCCATGGAAAATATTGAAAACGATACCATTCATATCATCGCTGAAATCAAACGCGCATCACCGTCCAAGGGAATGATTAAAGCTGATCTGGTCGCTGCGGATTATGCCGAGTCTTATGAACGAGGCGGGGCTTCCGCTATTTCCGTACTTACTGAAGATCACTGGTTTAAGGGAAGCATAGCTGATTTAATCGATGCCCGTGAATCTTCAACACTGCCGATACTGCGGAAGGACTTTACCATATCCACCTACCAGATTTTTGAATCAGCGGTCATTGGTGCGGATGCCATTTTACTTATCGTTCGCATTCTTTCTAAAAACCAGCTAAAGGACTATCTGGACCTATGTGCGGAGTTAAACATTGATGCTCTGGTTGAAATTCATACGCAAGAGGATATTGACAAAATGAAAGACAGCGGCGCGCGTCTGATCGGTATCAATAACAGAAATCTGAAATCATTTGATACGGATATTGACACGGCAATTAATCTGAAGGCCGGACTTGCCCCCGGGCAGATACCCGTTGCCGCCAGCGGTATTGCCACAAAAGACGATATCGAAAAAACGCGGACCGCCGGAATTCATCATTTTTTAATCGGGGAAAGTATTGTACGATCAACAAATCCTGAAAAATTTCTTCAATCACTCAAAAAAGAGGAAACCGTATTTTAATGGAAACCTATTTACATCCAAAATTTCCGCAAATCAAAATATGCGGACTGACAAAAACCGGAGATGCCTTAAAATGCGCATCTGCCGGCGCAGATGCCATTGGTCTTGTGTTTTTTAAAAATAGCCCGCGATATGTATCACCAGAAAAAGCAAAAATAATTTGTGCATCTCTTCCTGAAAATGTCACCACTGTGGGCGTTTTTGTTAACGAGCCGTTTAATTCCATCATGGATATTGTGACGACAAGCAATCTTAGGGCGGTTCAACTGCATGGTAATGAACCGCCCAAATTTGTAAGGGACCTGATGAATCAGGGACTGATTGTTATTAAAGGATTATACATGGAAAGCCAGCCGTCCATTACACAGGTTTCAACATATGATGCTTCGGCTTATCTTGTTGAATGCGACCAGGGTGTTCTCCCTGGCGGCAATGCCATGACCTGGAACTGGGAAGATGCGGCCGGGGTTGCTGAAAACCATCCCATGGTGCTGGCCGGGGGGCTGTCTCCGGAAAATGTTGCCTCAGCAATAAATAAAGCCACACCGGATGCCGTGGATGTCAGTTCCGGTGTCGAAAGCGCTCCGGGCAAAAAAAATATATATAAAGTTCAGGAATTTATTAAAGCAGTCCATATCACAGCTGATTTGGGGAGTACCCCTAAAAGAAAATTAAGGAGGATTTTTTAGATGAATCCAGACACTCATTTTAATTCACGGATGTATCCGGATGCCAACGGGCACTTTGGACCTTATGGCGGCCGTTATGTGGCGGAGACTCTGATGCCCGCAATACTCGAACTGGAGGAAGCCTTTAAAAAATTTCTACCGGATCCGGAGTTCAAAACGGCGTTAAACCATCTATTGAAAGACTATACCGGCCGTCCCACCCCGATCTTTTTTGCCGAACGCTTAACCGAATCTATTGGCGGAGCTTCCATCTATTTAAAGCGGGAAGACTTGACTCACACCGGGGCACACAAAATAAACAATACCCTCGGCCAGACCCTGCTGGCTAAATGGATGGGTAAAAAGAAAATAATTGCTGAAACCGGCGCCGGGCAGCATGGGGTTGCCACCGCCACTACAGCGGCATTGTTCGGCATGGAATGCAAAATTTTCATGGGAGTGGAAGACATTCAGCGCCAGGCCCCGAATGTCAAACGTATGGAGCTGCTGGGAGCTGAAGTGATCCCGGTATCCTCCGGCACGGGGACTCTTAAAGATGCGATGAACGAAGCTCTTCGATACTGGGTCAGTGCGGTTCGGGATACCTTTTATGTCATCGGCTCAGTTGCCGGTCCCCACCCCTACCCTGTCATGGTCCGCGAATTCCAGAAAATTATCGGCGAGGAAGCCAGAGAGCAGATTCAGGAACTCACCGGCCGACTGCCGGACCTTTTGGTGGCCTGCGTGGGCGGCGGCAGCAATGCCATGGGTCTCTTTTTCCCGTTTATTGAAGATCAGGCAGTACAGATGCTCGGCGTTGAAGCCGCCGGGACTGGGATTGAAACCGGAAAACATGCGGCGACTTTAAATGCCGGATCAGTGGGCGTTCTTCATGGATCAAAATCATACGTGCTTCAGGATAAAAACGGACAAATTATGGAAGCCCATTCCATTTCCGCGGGTCTGGATTATCCCGGCGTAGGCCCGGAACATTCCCTCTTAAAGGACATCAACCGGGTGCAGTATGTGGCGATCACCGATCAGCAGGCGCTTGACGCGTTTTCCGCCCTTTGCCGTCTGGAAGGAATTATTCCGGCTCTGGAAAGCTCCCATGGACTGGCTGCAACAATGTTTGAAGCAAAAAGCAGGTCAAGAGACGATATTATTCTCGTCAATCTTTCCGGTCGCGGGGACAAGGATCTGGGAATTGTCGGTCCGTTATTATAATGACGAAAATTTAACAAAGGAATTTTTAAGATATGAACCGTTTGAAAAATTCATTTGAAACTTTAAAGCAAAATAACGACACAGCGCTGGTGGGGTTTGTCACCGCCGGTGATCCGGATGTTGATACATCACTTAAAATCATTGCCGCCATGTGTGAAAACGGCATGGATATTTTAGAACTCGGCGTGCCTTTTTCCGATCCGTCAGCGGACGGGCCGGTCATTCAACGCTCATCGTCGCGTGCTCTAAAACATGATGTATCGCTGAAAATCGTCATGGAGATGATCCATGAAATCCGAAAGATTACATTCATTCCGATTATTATTTTCAGTTACTACAACCCGATCATGGCTTACGGCATTGAAAATTTCCAGCCGGATGCCATTGCCGCCGGCGCTGACGGCGTCCTGGTGGTGGACCTGCCCATGGAAGAATCCGACGAACTGACGTCTTGCTGGAAAGAAAACGATTTTTCTTTGATTAACTTGGTGGCTCCCACAACACCTAAAGACAGAATGGCAAAAATCGCATCTACGTCATCCGGTTTTTTATACTTGGTATCCAAAACCGGTGTGACCGGG
>JAJRPH010000322.1 GCA_024280875.1 Deltaproteobacteria bacterium
ATAACAGAGGGGGTGTTTCTCCTCGCTGTGGAAGAATCCGAATATTTTTAGCTTTAATGGTGCAGGCTCATTTGATGATGCCAGGAGGTACATGGTATTGCATCGTTCTTTTCTGGCAATTTGGATGAGCTTCTGAATAAGAATATACTTTGTCTTCACATTCAGGTGCTGAAGGTCAAAAATATTAAGGCTGTCACCATTGATCGTGTATATCACATATCCCAGCAGGTCTTCTGAAGCCTGTTTCCGTAAAGTGATGACCTGGAACTTTTCCAGCGGGTTATTTAGGTATCTCCAGTTGAGATATCTTGAGTCTCGACTTCCGATAATTATAGGTTTCTTGTTGTAGAGTCTTGTCCAAAATTTGTCAAAAGCAGCTCCAAAAATATCATTCGCCACAAAATATTTACCTCTCATTACAACCGGATTCAGAAAAAGGAAACGGTAAGTCGTATCAAAAATCAGCGCCGCGATATTCAGAAATCTTGCTAAAAAAGTATGCCTTACGTGCCGGTCGAAAACCAGCGGTTTAATAAACCAGCAAAGGCCTAACTTGTAATTGAACCCGGCCCGTTCAAAGTGTTTGACTGTTCCATAATATGGGGTTGTGTATAACAGGCTGAACCCATTTTTGCCTGCCCACTCCAAAGCATACCGCGGGAGCTTAAGGCCCGGTCCAGAAAAGCCACGGTGTTGCTTATCCACGACAAAATCACCCATGATTCCGAAAAGCGCTTTTTTATCATTACAGACAAATTGTCTCGGCATTATTGTGACGGCGCCGGCTAAGGAATTTGACTGACTATCCAGAGCTAAGAACCACTTGGCTTTACCGGCTGGATTGCCCGATGTCAGCCATTCGTAGCGCGATGGCGGTGTGTCTGGCAGGTATTCCAGCCATAAACGCTTGATCTGATCTCTATATTCGACAGGATTTTCTGTTACTTCAAAAATATACTGCATGATTTTAGTTTTTTCCATGAAATATAATATAAGACGATTTTACTATCACACGATGAATCCATAATTGCTGCCTATTGCTGCGAGTAATTCCTTTCTTTTTTTATCTGTAAGGTTCTCAATGTAATAACTATTATCAAAGACTTTCTTTTTTTTCCTAACTGCCTCGATCTTTTCCAAATACTTATCAAGCTTTGCTACTTCTTTTGCAGGATTTCCTGCAACGATTGTGTTGGGAAGGACATCTTTTGTGACCACTGCGGCAGCTGCTACCATCGCGTTGGGACCTATGGTTACCCCGGGCAGGATTATCGCAGAATCTAATATTACACTGTTGTCTTTAACTTCTATCTTGGCAAATTTCGTATATCCCAGAAACGGGAATGTGCTGCCGTCATGGGCCAGGAATCTAACATTCGGTGCAATCGCACAATGATTACCGATGGAAATCAAATAGCAGTGTGAGGGATCCCAGAAAATGCTGCCTCTATCAGGCAGAATACAGTCTTCCCCGACGCTAAGACCACGGTCTAAAAGTCTCTGGAAGTATCTATCGGACTTCATTTTTAAAAATCGGTAATATGTTTTTTGTAACAGGGAGTAGAACATCAGGAATCTCCTTAGATTGGGTCACTCAAAGCCGGAAAATTTGAAGTGCTTAAGTGTTCAATTACAGAACTCCTAAAACTGATTTTTATGACAAATTTTCAACTTTCTTCGTAAAGACAATATATTTTTAGCGATACTGCCAGGAAGTATGGATAGCAAATTGCGGATCAACGAGGTCTGTCCATCAATCTGTTTCAGTTCTATCCTTGCTTTTTTTGTGTCGCCTCTGACAAGCAAACCATCCGCCAGTTTGAGCCGTTCAGCATCAAGGGTTCTTTGATATAACTCTTGATGCTCACTAAGAAACTTCTTATTTGAACCCCACACTCTTGGCAGGATTGTTACTCTGGCCTGCGCACATTCTGTGGAATGGGCATCGGTCAACCTTTCGCCGCCATGGCTGTGCTGACAGGCTGTTTCAATATCAAGATAAGCTGCTTTTCCGGAACATGCCAGTCGGCCGATGCATTCCCAATCTTCATAGGTTGGCGTGTCTTCGGCAAAATGCAGGGCCTTTCCTGCTTCTAAACGTCGCACAAGGAGAGTGTTTACATTTATATAATTTGCGCTTAGTTCTTGTTTACACATAGAACCCACATGAAACAGGAAATCACCCACTCCTTCCGGAAGTTTTATTTTAGATGATATTTGCTCGCCTTGAGCCAGAATTTGATTCCAGCTGCGAGTGTCTTTTGACCATGAAACAAGATTAAAGTGTTTGTGGGCTCCGCCTAATACCTTACTTTCACGAAAGCTGAAGTTACTAAAACAAAAAAGTATCTCAGGCATTGCGGTCATAAATGCCCTTTGAATTTCTATTTTCCCGGGCAGCCATTCATCATCGGAATCAATAAAAGCGACTAAAGAATTTTGGGCATTTTGAACTCCAATATTTCGGGCTGCGCCTGCTCCAAGGCCAGGTGTTCTGATATATCGGATATGGCTTCCGAATGCGGACACAACAGCTTGCGTATCGTCCGTGGAGCCATCGTCAATAACAATGAGTTCATCCTGGTCTGTTAATTGCCCAAGGACGGAGGTAATCGCACGGTCGAGTAAATGGGCGCGATTACATGTGGGTAAAATTGTTGAAATAGTTGCAGTCATGGTCCCGGCGATAAGTCTATGTCAGCTGTAAGCTTTACTATATATAAAGCCATTCAGAAAGTCAGCAGCTCGTTGAAGCAAAATGCTTAAAAATAGAACAAATACTGTGTAAACGAAAAAGAAAAATATAAGCGGTCTGCGGAATATAAAAAAATCATAATTGGCCATAAACGGGAAATGCAGCAAATATAATTCAAAAGAATATTTACCAAAAAACTGCAACATGGTTGATTTCATGCCTTTCGTTTCCATCCACCCAACGCAGAGTATGAGAAATAAAATAAATGAAACCGGATTAACAAGTGCAAAAACAAGCTGAGTATAAAGTTCAAATGAAACCAGATGAGAAATCCTGTAAATTGCTATTCCAGTCCAGTAGAGTCCCAGCAATATAAGCATGCATACAATAAAAAATATCGGAGAAATAGCGAACAGTTTATCATTTATTTTTTTGAGATGATGAGCATTTAGTCCACAGACAACACCTGCCGGAAAAATAAGTGAATACTCTGGCCAGAGTGTGAAGTGGTCTATTGTCCCGGTTTCGACAACCAGCCAGGCCGCCCAAAAGGGCAGCATGAATAGAACTGCTATCTTCACCATCTTGTTTACAGGAAGCAATGCTGCGATAAAATAAACAGTATAGAGAAATATTATGTATGTTATAAACCAGCATGGACTATTCGGAAAATTTGTCCAGAATATACCAAAAAAATTCAAGACTAACTGACCAGGCGGATCTGTATGCCCTATAAGCAAAAGATTCAGGGGTACAACCAATGCCAGGCTCAGCCATACCGGCGTGGCAAGCCTTTTGATTCTTTTGATCCAAAACAGACTGTCTGCATGCAGCTGGTATTTTTTTGCAAGCCCGATGCCTGACACAAAAAGAAAAATAATAACAGCGGCATTACCTGTAACCCTGAAGGGTAAAGCCTCAGATCCTGTAGCACAGTGTTGAGAAACATGCCCCAGCAGCAAAAGAATTATTGCCAAGCCTTTTAGTATCAATGTTGAGTCCAAAGAAAATAAAGTGCTGCCAGCCGAAGTCTTAATGGCTTTTTGCCGCCCCAGGACTAATGAGAAGATAATCAACAGCAGCAAAATTCCACAGATGGCATACAGGGAGGTTCTGGCATAGCTCAAATCTATCAGGTTAATCAAGTGACCATCATGGTCAAGGTGGGTTTCAAAGGGATGTGCATGATTAAAAATCATCAAGCAGAAATTTGCTCCATGCATTCAAAACCTGTAAAAATCTGATCCAATTGGATACCTTTGCCTTTGGGGTAAAGAAAAAAATTATGAGCAACTGCTGTTTTTTTTACGAAACTCATTTTGTAATCAAACCCTACAGCACCCAGTTCATAACGTTTCAAACCTTTATCAATTGCGTCATATATGGTCTGGATATACAAAAGACGTCCAGGCCTCAGCTCATGGTAACCTGGGTCAACACCGGTAACGTATCCTTCACGGCGGGTATTGATATCAAAGCAGGAATGCACTGCTATTCGTTTGTTCTGGTAAATGGCAAAAAATAACAGGAACAAGCCTTGATCTGCCATAGCTTTTGAAATCTTTCGGTGGTAGTTATCTGCTTCGCCACATATGGCGGCTGAGCCATTTCCCCAGCGGAGAAGATGCAGGCGAATATAATCTTCTATATCGCTATCTGTAATTTCACTGGGTTGAACGGTTTCAAAACTACCACCTGCCTCGCAAAATTTCTTCATATATCGCCGGAAATATCTTCGGGTGGAGTGACTAAGAGAGGCAAGATATTCCTCGCGATTATCTGGCAACTCAATATACGGAAACTGCATTGGAGAATTTTTCAAAAATGATTCAAGTTTTTCTACAAGACCAGAGAGATCTTCTCGGTGCTTCAGATGAGGCAAAAAATCTTGTATCTCCTGAAGAAAAGTGGTTCTGGTACGGGGAAATAAAAGAGCTTGAGGAGTACATCCAGCAATCTTTTCTCTCAATTCTACAAGTCTTTTAATGCTTTTACCTGATTTCTCACATTCGGCACTTATTTTTTTAAGTGTTGCTGAAATCCCATCTAAGGTCCAGGGCCAGAAGCCTCCTCTTTGTGAACTGATAGCTTCTATAATTTCCAAATTTTGTCTTTTCAGAGTGTCGCCGGCTTTCCTGATAGCTTTGAGGTTGAGGGAATCTTCCGGCAGATAACCCGCCCAAAAAATCGAATTTTCGCTTTGAAATAGCTTTGCTGTCTGTTCAAGCATAGCTGCTACAATCTGCTGTCGCTCTGCATTGGCTATAACAAAATCCTGGAATGGATGCAGTACATAATCCCCTGCCAGGGTGATGATATGCAATTCATTTTGGCTATGTGGTATTTTTAAAGAATATTGCACTAACGGCACCACACCACATAGCTTTTTACCATTTCTTGCAATCAGAAGAATAAAACTCTTCAGCCGACTTTGTATACCAAGAAAATTCTTACCGCGTTTTTTCCAGAACAAATCTTCACCTGAATGGAATATTTGATACCAGGCAATGGGCATATGCATATACTGAAATGGTAGAGAAGCCTTTTCCGATTGTGCCAGCAGAATGCATTCAGGTATAATATGGTTTATATCCTTTTGTTCTGTAAGCAGTTTGGTAATTATCATGTTTAGACGAGAACCTCCTTTGGAGGCGGATGGCTTAGAAAGAGGTGCGGACTTGCAGAAAAACCATAGGCACCGGAATTTAAAACGCAGACCAAATCCCCCTCTTGCGCTTGGGGTAATTCGACAAAACCAAAAGTATCAATCGGCGTGCAGAGAGGACCTGTAACATGGGCTTTTTCTGTCTGGTTACCTTGCTTGTTTGCCACTGTAATCGGCATGGGACGGCGTACCAGACTCTGACCAAAATTGCCGGAAGCCGCAAGATGATGATGCATACCGCCATCCGTAATCAGAAAAACCTGTCCTTTTGATATTTTTCTGTACAGAACTTTTGCCAGGTAAACACCACTTTCTCCCACGAGAAAGCGGCCAAGTTCAAGGATAAAAGAAGTGTGGCCAAGTTTTGAACCATACTTCTTGAACAGTTTTTTTAATCCTTTTCCAACAGCAGCGAGGTCAAGTTCCTGTTCGTGAGCAAAATAGGGTATACCGAATCCGCCGCCCATATTCAGATAGTTAAGGGATATGCCAGTCTCCGCAACAAGGGAAATTGAATATTCCATTATTTTTTCAAATGTTTTGAGAAGCTGTTCGGCCGCAAGATTCTGACTGCCGGCATATATGTGAATGCCTTTAAAATTAACTGCATTCTCCTTTTTTATGGCTTTAAGGAGGTCAGAGACCCTTTCGCTGTCCACGCCAAACTGTTTTGGTCCGCCCCCCATCTTCATGCCTGCTTGAGACAGGTCAAAATCAGGGTTTACGCGAACAAAAATATTAGCGGTTTTGCCAAGTTGTTTGCAAATTGTTCTGATATGCTGAAACTCCTGCTCACTTTCGATGCTCAGGCCGCCGATTTGCTGATCAATTGCGTATCGCAGTTCAGCAAAAGTCTTACCCGGTCCGGCAAAACTAATCTTATCCGGATAGATACCAGCCTGAATTACCCGTTCTGCTTCACCTGCGGAGGCCACATCAAATTCAGCGCACAACTCACCCATCAAGCGAATTATCTCCAGGTTAGGATTGGCCTTGATCGCATAATAAATTTTTATATTTTCCGGCAGGCTATCCCGCAGCTTCTGATACTTTTTTCTTATAATATCCTTGTCATAGATATAGAGCGGGGTTCCGTGCTGCTCGGCAAGATAGGACATTGTTACTCCACCAATGGCGAGGTCGCTGCCCTGGATGGTAAAATTGGCAAGGGCTGATGTAAGCGCGTGATTCATCATATTATTATATTTGGACACAGATTTACACGGATGGACACAGATTTACACGGATGGACACAGATATTTATTTTCTAAAACCTCTTTTTTGATTGCAGATCGGTCAAGCTTGCCATTGGTATTTTTAGGCAAGTTAGCCCAAATTTTAATATCGTGAGGAATCATGTAGGAAGGCATGTTTTTCCGGCAATAAAATAGAATATCTTTTTCTGATTTCTTTTCATTTGGCAGGAGTGAGAGCACCACAATAACAACCTGCCCGTATACCTCGTGAGGCCTTCCCATTGCAACAGCTTCTGCGATAAATCCGGAATTGTACAAAATTTCTTCGATTTCAGAGGGGCTGATCCGATTTCCGGCACTTTTTATCATTTCATCTTTTCTCCCTTCAAAATAGAGATAGCCCTCATCATCGGCTTTGACGAAATCACCGGAATAGACAACAATTTCATCAATGGGAATATCCGTCAACTGCAACGGGTTCTTGCGAAAACGCTCTATAGTCAGCTCTGGTTCCCCCCAATAACCCTGAGCTACCAGTTGGCCGCGATGAACAAGCTCCCCGGTCTCCCCCGGCTCTAGCGGATTATCATCTTTTCCTAAAACCATGATCTCTTCACCAGGTACCGCCTTGCCGATTGACGAAGGCCGCTTATCAACCATTGACGGGTCAAGATAGGTTGAACGAAATGCCTCAGTCAAGCCATACATGAGATAGATGTCTGCCTGCGGGATACGTTGCCGTACTTTCCTTACATATTCACCCGGAACCGGCCCACCGGAATTGGTAACATAACGAAGAGACCTCATAGAGTCTTCCCAAGGCACCTGTAAAAGCTGAATCCAGGTGGTGGCAACTGCCGCAAGACCTGTAATTTGATATTTTGCAACTACCTTTAAAATGTCTTTTGGGAAGAGATAATCAAACAATACCAGTTGAGCACAATTCAGAAACGACGTGGTAAGCTGGTTCAGTCCATAGTCAAAACCAAAGGTAAGAATACTGAGCAACCGATCGTTCCCACAAATTTTTAGATACTCCGAAACAATTTGGGCACCGGCCACAATATTTTGATGACTTAAAACGACTCCTTTAGGCTGTCCGGTTGAGCCTGAAGTGTAAAGGATTGCTGCGACATCCGCGCCTACTAAAGCTGGACAGGCCCGACGCATTGAATTGTCCGCTAAGGCTTCATGCCACCCAACTAATGAACATTCCGAATAAAAAGACTCCGCGGTATCAACAGTAATAACTCCCTTCAGATTATGGAGAGCGCCCTTTACGTCCGGCAAGCGGGATGATGTTGTTATAAGCACGGAAGCGTAGCAGTTGTTGAGTATATAAAGAACTTGGGCCGGTTGGGAAAGCCTGCGTATCGGGACGAATATCGCACCTGAGAGAGATATGGCAAAAATTGCGATTACCTTTTCAATCCGTTTTTCAAGATAAAAACAGACTCTGTCACCCTTTTTCACACCGAGTCGATTCAAGGTTTGGGCAAGACTGAGACTTTGTTCATAAATCTGGCCATAGGTCAAAGCCTTATCTTTATGAAAAACAGCTTCTTTACCAGGACTGGTGTTTGCAGCCTGTATAAATAGATCAGGTACTGTACGTATCATTATTTGAAAAAGTCTTATCGGATTCCAATGATGCCATTTCATTTAACGCTTTTAAAGTTATTGAGAAC
>JAJRPH010000323.1 GCA_024280875.1 Deltaproteobacteria bacterium
GCGTAAATTGTATCGGGCACCGATAAACGGTCGCTGCTTTTTGGAAAAACAAAAAATTCCGCTTCTGGATTGGAACATTTGCCTGTTGGTCGATGCCACCGGATCCATGAAAGGTCCAAAATGGCGAATGGTGGAAAACACTCTGGGAACCATACACAAGGCGTTTTCCGGATTTGAAAACCGGCTCCAGGCGTTTGCCTATTTTGAGGTGGAAGGCGTCTGCATGATTTCAAGTTTGATCAAGGAAAATCGTATCCTGTCCATTCCACCCTGCGGACAAACAGCATCCGGTCAGGCAATTATTGCAGCGGCGCATTTTATGCCGGAGGGTAAAAGACGGCGGTTTATCATCCATATTACGGACGGGGAATCGAATTTCGGATGCGATGTCCGGTTCGGAATAGATCATTGCAGTGCCAGCCATATCCACCTGGTGACCCTGGGCGTCGCCTATAAAGATCGTGAAGCCATGCAGAAGCAGTATGGAAGGACCATTCAGTTTGTTGACCATTTTGGCCAATTGCCTTCGGCAATCGAAAAACTCTTAAAATGGACTCTGCTGAATAATAAAACACATGCCGCGCAATTGAGTGTTTAAGGTCATTTTTTCAGCCTTTCGTAAATCGCATGATACGTTAATTAAAATAACATAAAGGAGAATTTCCATGAAGATGTTTAGCGAGGAGTGGTTTAATGCAGTAGTTGAAAAACTTAAAAACAGCGAAGAATTCCAAAAAAAAGGAAAAGGCTTTGACAGCAATTTTCATTTCAAAGTGTTAAAGGACCGAAAAGCAAAATTAAGCGCTGATATGGCATTTGGCATGTGGTTTCCCACTTGTGATCCGTGCTGGTTTGGTAAAAAACCGGATGATGAGGTAGATATTATTCTGGAGGCCAAAGCCGGCGTTTTAGCTGAAGTCTTAAAAGGCAATAGGAATGTGGTAATGGCCCTGACCATGGGAACAGTTAAGCTGAAAAAAGGACAACTCACCAAACTGACCGGGAACCTCGGAGCCGTGAATACATTTATAAAGGTTGCAGGGTCGGCCGCATAAAAATAATTAAAGCGATTGTTTTTTTGTGTTCCTGAACAGAAAAGGAGGCACCATGAGTAAAATTAGCGAAAAAGTGAAAGAATATTTATCTGCTACAGGCAAGATGAATGTTTTAAGCACTGCAAATAAAGCCGGTGCGACAAATGTCGCCATGTTCGGCTCATTTTTATTGTCTGAGGATAAAACTCTTATGCTGATGCTTGGAGACAATAACACGTATGCCAACCTGAAAGAGAATCCCCATGCCGCGCTGCTGGTAGTTCTCCCGGGAAAAACCGGCATGCAGACCGAAGGGTGTCGTATCTATCTGAAATTGAGATCAGTTGAAGATAGTGGGGATATGTTTGATCAGATGAAGGCCGGTGTTCGGGCAAAGATCGGCGATGCAGCTGAAATGTTAAAACATCTCGTTATCTTTGATATTGTTAAAACTCGACCAATTCTTGATATGGGGCAGGGGATATAGCCTGTATCTCAAGGTTAAATTCAATTTTTAATATCACTAAATAGTATGGATGTGTAATGTCACAAAAAGGCCATTCCATTAAAAAGATAAACGCCGGCAGCCTTTTGGAGAAAATCCCTGTTCTGGCCATATCCGGCGAGGAATCCTCAGTAGATCAAATCCTTTTTGAAGTTTTGTCGCTGCTCATGGAGCAGGTTGATGCAGATATCGGACAGATCAACCTGCTTCCCATAGGGGGCAGGGTGGAAAAGCTTTGCATAATTAAAGACGGTAAGCTCTGGTCAAGAAAAGAAGCTGCGCTTAATTTTTATGACCCTTTTCATGGGTTTACGGGTATGATTATGTCATCCGGAAAGAGCCTTATCGTTGAAAATATCTGGGATAAAGTTATAGACGGCCGCCCCAATCCTTTTCTTGAAATCACCACGACAATGAGCGATGAATATATCGCTGATATTAAGAAGCCCGTTGCCAGTATCATTATCCTGCCGTTAAAAAGAGGGAAAGATATTTTCTGCACCATTGAACTCAGCCGTTATCGTGGTAAAAAGTCTTTTATCTGTAAAGAAAAAGAGACGCTTGAAGATTTTGCCAGAAAGAATGGCGATCTGATTATGGAATACGTCATAGATATCCGAAACAGAATCGCATTAAACACGGCCCAAAAAAAGCTTCTACAAATGGCAAGGCTCATTGCCTCAAATAGATCTCTTGATTATAGAGACTTGATTGATCCTTATACCAAACTATCCGCAGCCGATATTGTGCTGGCATTTTTTAAAACAGGCAATATAAATGACACGAGATACCGGGTGGTGGTGTGGAAGGGCGGAGAGGTACGGGAGGTGTTGCTTCACGATTTTGTTCCTTCCGGCGAGAGCGTCCTTCGTGATGAACGTGATTCAATTTTTCCCGTGGAAGGGGCGGCTGGTGATAAACGGCTGGATAATTTCAAACGCAGGATTGAAAATTTATCCGATCTTTCCAAAGAGGATCGTGCCTTTTTACTGGATGGCCTTAGCCAGGTCAAATCATATGTGATCTATTCGTTACATATGTTAAGCCAGGAATTGGGCGTAATTATTCTTGGTTCTTTGCGTCCGGCGTTCTGGCAGTTTTTGCATATGAATTCTTTTTTAGCCTTATATAATTCATTACTGCGTTCATTTTTGTTAAATGAACGGATTATTCAGCAACTATCCGATGTCAGCAATAAAATTCATAATCCCGGGTTTTATCTGCTGGGAGCACTTAAATCAGCTCTTGTATATAAAGAGTCTCCGATTGATTTAGAAAATAATACCGCATTTAAATCCTTAAAAGGCATTGAAGACCTTTTTAAAGAACTTCACGATCAAGGTAAGGTTTTAAGATGGAGGCCCAAGAAGATTTATTTTGCATTATGGATGCGTGCTTTTATACATCGGAAAATGGCACAGCTCCCCTGTTTTAAGATTGATCTCAACCTGAAGGATGATCGCATATCTGAGAACCGCATCATGGCCAGTGACGAACAACTGGAAACCATCTTTGAAAACCTGTTTTCCAATAGCGTGCGTGCCATAACTGTTGTGCAGGTAAAAAAGCAATCATTTATAGGTAAAATTGACATCATTGTTGAGCAAAAGGAAAAGTCAGTTGAAGTTATGTTTACGGATAACGGTGAAAAGTACGATACTGTTTCAGGCAGGGGGATAAATCAAATTGAGACGGAGATGCAATCTCTGAAAGGGGAAATGCATATAAACAAAAACCCCTATCAAACTCATCTTGTTTTTCCCATTGCCGCCGAGGAGTAATATAAAAAAAAGGAGAGTATTATGAACGCAAAAATTTTATTCTTAGATGATATTTTCAGTCCTCTTTTCAGGAAACAATTCCCCTCTGATCAACTTATATGGGATGACAACTGGATTTCATCATTGGAGCAGGGACTTGCTGATTCTGAAACAAAAATCGGGGTTTGCATTGAATTTATCAAAAGCGGCGATATTGACTCCTGCCGGGAGCTTATTGAAAAAGAAAAACCGGATTTGGTTCTGCTGGATCTTTTTTGGCCGGAAGATGCTCAGCGGAAATTCGGAGATCGGAGCCGCGCTACGGATATCTCTATTGATGCAGTAAAAAAAATCCGTGCGAGTTTTCCGGTTTTACCGGTGATATGCTATACGGTTCAGCCGGATCGGGAATTAATGGAAGAGGCATATTCAGCGGGAGCCACTATTTTTTTAGAAAAGGTTGTAATGGCATTGCCTGAAATTCAAAGTCCGTTAAAGTATATATTATTTTATCTTCTGCGGCAGATGCAAAGTAAGGCTGAATCAGGGTTGAAATGATTACTGCATCATAAATACACGTAATGGTATAAAAAAAATTTCAAACGCGTATTGCGTGTTATTTTGCCAGACCAATGACTGATGCGTCAGTCATTGGTCTCAATGACAAATTGGGTCCGAAATTTTCCAAGAATTGTGTTGTAACGTTAATTTATTTCTCTCTCGGTGACTGACGTATCAGTCACCGAGAAGAGCTATCGATACGATACAGTCACCGACATCTACTTCGTTTGCAAAAGTTCTTTGAAATCTGAAATCTGACTGTGCCGGCTCAAAAAAAAGAGCGATAAAAAATACTTGAAAGGAGGTGAATACAAATGACGACTTGCAATGAATGCACTAATTTTTTCCCGCTTGAAGATGATCCTTCAACCGGTGATTGTGTCCAACGGGTAGTTGATCCACGGCAGGCCTATTACAAGTCAAAACCGGTCGATGATGAGACCGACGCATCCAAATGCGATCAATTCCAAAAGAAATAAACATTTCAGGAGGAAATAAAATGACAACTGTAGCGGCAAAACAATCAAAAGGACTAAAAGAGCACGAAAAGGCTCAGGAATGGTGGTGGGTTGCTGAACAAACACGATCCAAGCGTCTGGATTATTTAAGAAAAGCCGTATGGAAAAAAGGAGCGATCGGCGGCGTTTACAATCCGGGGATTAAAATCGACCTTGAACGTCCAATTTTGTTTACCGAAGCCTGGAAAGAAAACAACCAAGATCCCCAGATGCTGAGAAAGGCAAAAGCCATAGCGCATGTCCTTGAAAATATCACAATCTTTATCACCGACCAGGCGCAGCTCGTTGGTTATATCGGGAGTCTCCCCCATACGATCCAGTGGTATCCTGAAGGGGCAAGCATTGTGAATGAAGAGGTCTACAACGAGCCGGGCACCGTTCCCGAGCCTGAAGAAAAGTCTCTGAAGATTATGGCCGAGATCAATGATTACTGGGGTGGACAAACAGCTATTGATAAACTGGGCAGGGTCCTTAACCCGGAAGATCTGGTCAAGTATATGAGCGGCGTTATCGGCTGGGGTGTTCCCACATCGGCCTACGGTTATGCAGGCAAGGATTATGAATATATATTGACCGGCAAACGGGGATTTGAAGACATTATCGAGGAAATCGACGGTTACATGGATGCGGCGGAAAAAAAAACATCCGGCGAACCTGGGCCGGACATTCTCCCCTTATATGACAAGATACTTAACTGGGAAGCCATGCAGATCATTCTTGAAGCGTCGATAAATTTTGCTGAACGTTACGCGCGTCTGGCCCGGGTTATCTCTGAAAATTTTGAATCCGACCCGAAGCGTAAGGAAGAATTGATGCGGATTTCAGAAACCTGTGAGCAGGTGCCGGCAAAGCCGCCGAGAAATTTGCAGGAATCTTTCCAGTTTGACTGGTTTATGCAGACGCTGGCAAGATTCGAGGCCTACGAAGGGGCCATGCCTTGCCGCCCGGATTATTACCATGGGCCGTACTATGACAAGGATGTTAATATCGACAAACGCCTTACAAAGGAAGAGGCCCTTGACCTGGTGGGAGAATTCATGATTAGAGCCCATGAGTTTGGGGCTTTTATACCCAGACTCGGGAGAGAGGGGCTACAAGGGGTTACCGGTACCTTTGTATGGACGATGGGTGGTGTGAATAAAGATGGTTCGGATGCGTGTAATGATCTGACAGTTGCTTTTATGCAGGCTGCCAGGCTGGTCCGGGTGTCAAACCCCACATTCGGTTTCCGATGGCACCCAAAGGTCAAGGAAGAGGTCATGAGAGAATGCTTTGAATGCATCCGGCACGGGCTCGGGTACCCCTCCATGCGTAATGACCCGATCCTGGTGGAAAATACTGTGTACTGGTACGGCCATCCGGTAGAGGAGGCCAGGACCTGGGTGCATCAGGCCTGCATGTCCCCCTGTCCCACCACAAAGCATGGATTCCAGCCCATACGAATGGCTTCGGCGACCGCCAATTGCGCCAAGATGATTGAGTATGCCCTGTCAGATGGTTTTGACAAGGTGGTACAGATGCAGATGGGCCCGAAAACCGGAGATCCCAGACAATTTAAGGGTTTTGAGGAGCTGTTCCAGGCCTGGGTCGCTCAGATGAAGTGGATGATGAGCCTTCTGGTCCGAACGGTTAACCTGGGCCGGATCAAGGATCCTGAATTCTTCGGCCGGCCGTTTCTGTCCAGTATATCTGAACGGTCGGTGGAAAGCGGGATTGACGTAGTTAGCCCGGAAGGTGAACGCGGAAACTGCTGGGTGACCTTTTTCACCTGGGTGGAAAACGCGGACAGCCTGGCAGCAGTCAAAAAGCTCGTGTTTGATGAGAAAAAATATACCATGGATGAAATGATCACCGCGCTTGAAGCCGAATGGGAAGGGTATGAGGAGATGCGGCTGGACTTTGTCAATAATGCGCCCAAGTGGGGCAATGACGATGATTACGTGGATGATATAATGGTCCGCTGCCTGAGAGAAGTAGCCAGTTATTCTCACAAGATCAAATGTCCCAGCGGCAACAACTGGCCGGCATTGCCTGAAAATGTCAGCGGCAATATCCATTATGCCAGCCTTGTGGGCGCTTTGCCCAACGGGCGGCGATTGGGGGACGCGCTCTACGATGGCGGGATTTCTCCAGGGCCGGGTCTTGACAAAAAAGGACCTACCGCCGTGTTGAAGTCGTGCAGTAAATTCGATCACGTTAAAGACGGGCGGGCCTTTCTGCTGAACCAGCGTCTTTCACCGACCCAGCTTGCCGGGGAAAAGGGGTACAAGCTCTGGAGTGCCTACATGAAGACCTGGGCGGAGCTCGGCATGGACCACGTACAGTTCAATATGGTGGATGACACAACCCTGCGGTCGGCCCAGACGGATCCGGAAAAGTATCAAGAGCTGATTGTGCGGGTGGCAGGATACAGTGCTCACTTTGTGGATATCAGTCGCAAAACCCAGGATAACATTATTCAGAGAACGGTCGTGGGGCTTTAGCTAAAAGGGCATTGGAACATTTTGGGCGGGGATAAACCCCGCCGCCTCTACATTGTAAGCACAGCCCTTTGTTGAAGGGAGGAGTATCTCCTCCCAAACTATTAAATATTTCAGGAGGATATAAAATGGTAACGGCAGCAGCAAAACAATCAGAGGAACTAAAAAAATACGAAAAAGACCAGGAATGGTGGTGGGTTGCTGAAAATTCACGATCCAAGCGTTTGGATTATTTAAGAAAAGCCGTATGGAAAAAAGGGGCGATCGGCGGCGCTTATAATCCGGGGATTAAAATCGACCTTGAACGCCCAAGCCTTTTTACCGAGGCCTGGAAAGAAAATGACCGTGATCCCCAGATGTTGAGAAAGGCAAAAGCACTGGCCAATGTGCTTGAAAATAAAACGATTTTCATAACCGACCATGCACAGCTTGTGGGGTATGCCGGGGGTCTGCCAAATACTTTGAATTGGTTTATTGAAGGCGCCAGTATTGTTAATGAAGAAGTATACAACGAAGCCGGCATTATCCCGGAGCCTGAAGAAGCTTCGCTTAAGACCATTGCTGAGCAGACTGATTACTGGGGCGGACAAACATCGATTGACAAATTGGGCCGGGTCCTTGATCCGGAAGATCTGGTCAAGTTCATGAGCGGCGTTATCGGCTGGGGGGTTCCCACCTCGGCCTATGGTTATTCCGGCAAGGATTATGAGTATTTCATGACCGGCAAACGGGGATTTGAAGATATTATCGAAGAAATCGACGGGTACATGGATGCGGCGGAAAAGAAAACAAAAGGCGTTCCAGGGCCGGACATTCTGCCTTTATATGATAAGTTGCTGAACTGGGAAGCCATGCAGATCATTCTTGAAGCGTCCATCATTCTTGCCGAACGTTACGCGCGTCTGGCCCGGATTATTGCTGAAAATTTTGAGTCCGACCCGAAACGCAAGGAAGAATTGATTCGGATTTCAGAGACCTGTGAGCAGGTGCCGGCAAAGGCCCCGAGAAATCTGCAGGAGTCCTTTCAACTGGACCATTTTGTCCAGACCATCGCCCGTACCGAGGCCGGGGAAGGCGCATGGCCTGCCCGGCCTGACTATTATCACGGGTCTTTCTATGACAAGGATGTGAATATTGACAAACGCCTGACAAAGGAAGAGGCCCTTGATCTGGTGGGTGAATTCATGATTCGTGCCTATGAACTTGGGGGTTTTGCTCCCCGGTGGGCACGTGAAGGGCTTCAGGGGATTGCCGGTACGTGGGTATGGACCATGGGCGGTGTGAATAAGGACGGTTCGGATGCGTGTAATGACCTGACCGTTGCTTTTATGCAGGCTGCCCGGCTGGTCCGGGTGTCTAATCCCACATTTGGTTTCCGGTGGCATCCGGGGGTCAAGGATGAAGTCATGCGAGAATGCTTTGAGTGCATTCGTCACGGGCTCGGGTACCCCTCCATGCGTAATGATCCGATTTGTGTGGAAAACACCGTGCACTGGTA
>JAJRPH010000324.1 GCA_024280875.1 Deltaproteobacteria bacterium
GATGCAGTTGCCAAGCAGCACGGTTTTGTCATACCCGGGACGCGCCTGCATTTTCTTGCCGTTTAAAATTTCTACATGGGGCAGGGGTTGGCCTTTAAATGCGGATAGCGCCAGGATGTTGCTCATGTTAGCGATCGGGGAACATCCGGAACAGAGGGTATCATCATACTTGGGCAGGGCCACTCCGGTTACACCCAGTTTTTCAAATATACCCGGGCCGGTATTGTCTTTGGTCCAGGTCCAGTCCCATTTTAACGGCTGAATATGGTCGTTGAGTTTTTCTCCTTTGATTCCATAATCCGTCAACGCAAGGGGTTTGCCGGACCGTTTTGAATAATGCTTGAAATGGGCGATGTCATCGGCAGCATATCCGATCAATTGAGCGCCTACCAGATCAGCTCCCAGTATGTCCCGTGACGCAATGATGACGTCTTTTCGGTAGGCTCTCCCAAAGTGGAGTGCGCCTTTTTCCAACGCATAAATCCCGTCAATGATGGTCAGTGCGGGTTTGACAAAATCCGCAATATGAGAAAAGGCAAACTCAAGCCCGGATTCCGGATTGTGACAGTGCCGTTTGGATTTTAATTTCAAGCACCCTTTAAGATTTTTGAGTCCCAGTGAAATTTTGGTCTGTCCATGGGTTTTTAATACCGGTAAGTTGATAAAGAAATCACTTTCCACTGCTTCTTTGGCAATATGGAGTTGATGCTCGCCATGATAGGTAAATGCTTCGGACTGGCTTTGATTAAAATCCACCAGAGTTATCCCGTATTTTTTTTCAAGGGTTTTATAACCCAGTCCTTCAAATGCGGCAAGGGTTCCCATGTCTTTTTTCAGCAGGACAGATCCTTCGCCGATGGTGATGTCGCTGCATCCAAAATCCTTTAAGCAGATGATTAAATCTTCCACCAGACGTGTAGTGGTATAAACTCCAAAGGGCGCAATGGGGAATTGATCATCCCAGGCCACAAGATTTGGTTTGATTACCACGCGGTCGGATGAGGTGAGGTTTTTAAAACCGTCACACAATTCAATGCTATTTTTTAACGAACCAGGACTGGACGTATATTTTACAATGGAAACTGTTTCTGGCATGACTTTCTCCCTGTGTGGAATTTATATGTTTGATTTCAAAAAAATTAATATCAAAAGTTGCCGTTAAATGCCACCATTTGATTATGGAAAAAACAGAAAACCACCTTGCTTGACAACTGGTTGAATTTTGATTAGATTAAATTCAATTTATAATTTTTCAGAAAATATTCTCCTTTTTGATTCAGATGGAGTCCCCCAATGCCGGAAATTTCAAGTGACCACAATTTAAAACAGCAGATCAAAGCGTTGGAAAATGAAGTTAGAATGCTGAAGAAAAATGAAGCCGGGTTGAGTTTAGACAAAAAACGGTTTCGTCAGTTGAATGAACTTTCTTTCAGCGGCATCTTTATCCACGACAATAGAGTTGTTCTTGAGTGCAATTCGGAATTATGCCGAATGACAGGGTATGATCATGACGAGATTGTCGGGTTTGATGGCCTGAAATTATGTGCGACAGAATTTAGGAACCAGGTGATTAAAAAGATTCAGACCGGAGACGAGAAACCGTATGAAATTATCGTATTAAAAAAGGATAAATCCCGAATTCCGGTTGAAATTCACGCCAAAAATATATCCTATAATGGCCGGAATGTTCGTGCAGTTGAATTGCGTGATATGTCAGAACGCAAGAAGGCGGAAGACGCTCTGAAACGGAGCAGGGTCAGGTATCGCCAGTTATATAAAGACGCCCACAAGGCCGAGGAACTGTATCAGTCCCTGTTAAATTCATCAGCGGATGCGATTATACTGATAGATCCCGGTTTTAAGGTTCACTTCGTAAATCCGGCCTTCACGAATATTTTTGGCTGGGTCCTGGCGGAAATGGATGATGATAAGCTTTTGTATATCCCCAAACCTTTGAAACAGCCTTTTTACAATTTAATGATAAAAGTTCTTGAACTGGATCACCCGATTCATGGCTTTGAAACCCAGCGATACACAAAAGACGGGCGGCTTTTAGATGTCAGTATCAGTATTTCCAGGTATCTTGACCATGCAGGGGAAGCGGCCGGTATTTTATTGATTCTTCGTGACATATCCGATGCCAAACGTTATCAGTGGCATATGGAGCAGGCACAGAAGATGGAATCTTTAGGTACTCTGGCAGGAGGGGTCGCCCATGATTTCAACAACCTGCTGATGGGTATTCAGGGCCGTCTTTCTCTGCTGATGCTGAACAAAAATAATAATGATCCCGAATTCAAACACCTGAAGGAAATTGAAGATTATATCATTCGGGCCGCAGACCTGACCCAACAGATGCTCGGAATTGCCAGAAGCGGCAAATATGAGGTGAAACCGACGGATATCAATGAACTGACCAAAACCCAAAACAGAATGTTCGGCCGGACCCGTAAGGAAATCACTATTCATGAGGAATTTGATGGAAACCGTTTAATCGCAGAAGTTGATCAGCGGCAGATTGATCAGGTATTATTGAATCTGTATGTGAATGCTTCGCATGCCATGCCGGATGGCGGTGATTTATATATTAGAACCAGTAATGAAATACTGGATCAGGAAATGACCGCTCCCCATAATGTCGAGCCTGGAAAATATATCAAAATATCCGTCACTGACACCGGTATCGGCATGGAGAAATCCATCCTTAAACGGATTTTTGAGCCATTTTTTTCAACCAAGCAAAGAGGGCACGGTACCGGTTTGGGGCTTGCTTCAGTTTACGGTATTATTAAAAATCATGACGGATTTATAACTGTTTACAGCGAGAAAGGCAAAGGGACCACGTTCAATTTATTCCTTCCGGCCTCAACGTTGGAAGCGGAACAGGAAAAAATTATTAACATGGGAATTTTTGAAGGCGAAGGAACAATATTGCTGGTGGATGATGAAGAGATGATCCGCAATATTTCCGAAGAAATGATCCAGGTCCTGGGGTACAGCGTGATTACAGCCAAAGACGGCCGGGAGGCGATTGATACATATAGTGCCCAAAAAGAACAGATTGACCTGGTGATTCTGGATCTGATTATGCCGGGTCTTGGAGGCGGTGATACATTCGATCAGTTGAAGTTAATCAATCCGGATGTAAAGGTTCTGCTGTCAAGCGGTTATAGTATTGATGGGCAGGCATCGTCGATCATCAAACGTGGATGCCAGGGGTTTATCCAAAAGCCGTTCAGTATACAGGCGTTGTCGCAAAAAATCAGCCAAACCATCAAGTCGGAACATGTGTCATAAAAATATCAGAAGATCATCAACGAAACAGTCCAATTGGGTATTAAATGTTTCGATCGTATCCTGTCCATAACCTGGTCAGTATAACGGGAAAGGCGGAACCGGTAAAACACTGATCGCTCTGGCTGCGGCACTTGAAAAACGGCGGGATTACCATCAGGTTTTCATGGCCCGTCCGATTGTTCCGTTGAGCAACAGGGATATGGGGTTTCTGCCCGGAGATATTTCGGCAAAGCTGGATCCGTATATGCAGCCGTTGTATGATAATCTGGCGGTTATTCAAAACCAGTTTTCTGAAAAAGACACGCGGCATCAGCAAAATGCTGAGCGAAGAAAAACTGGTTATTTCTCCGTTATCGTATATTCGGGGACGGAGCCTGGTGAAAATATTTTTTATTGTGGATGAAGCCCAACACCTCACGCCTCATGAAGTGAAAACCTTTATCACCCGGGCGGGGGAGGGGACAAAAGTGGTATTCACAGGCGATATATTTCAAATTGATCATCTCTATCTGGACAGTCTGTCAAACGGATTGAGCCATTTGATTGAAAAAATGCAGGGCCAAAAACTCTATGCCCATATCACCCTGGAAAAAGGAGTGCAGATGAATAACAATCGACCTGTTGTCGGCATAACCATGGGTGATCCGGTGGGTATCGGACCGGAAGTCGTATGCTTGGCATTGAATCATCCGGAAGTGTATGACGTGGCAAGACCGCTTGTAATTGGTGATGTTCAGGTTCTTGAAACAGCTAAGCTCATCACGAAAAGTCCGAGTTTGATTGCCACGGTTAATTCACCGGGGGCTGCATCATTTAAGCCCGGTTGCATTGATGTGCTCAACAGTTCAAATCTTGATCCGGAAAAACTGGTTTGGGGACAGCCGACAAAAGCCACGGGCCAGGCAATGGAACATTATATTAATACGGCTATTGATATGGCATTAAATGGTGATATCGCCGCCATCGTGACATGCCCCATCAATAAAACCGCTTTAAATCTGGCAGGAAGCCGATTCCATGGGCACACGGAATTGCTGGCCGATCGGACCGAAACAACCGAGTACGCTATGATGATGGCTGGGGACCGGCTGCGGGTTGTGCTTGTGACAATTCATATATCTCTTAAGCAGGTTCCGCAGATGCTGAGCATCGAAAATGTTATGTCCACCATCGAAACAACGGATTATTCATTAAAAGAACGGTTTGGTCTTGAAAGACCGAAAATTGCAGTGGCAGGTTTAAATCCGCATTCCGGGGAATCTGGTATGTTTGGCGACGAAGAGGCTCGGATTATTGAACCGGCGGTCAGTTTTTCAAAAAAAAACGGCATTGATGTGTCCGGGCCTTATCCGCCGGACACTGTTTTTGTTAATGCAATGAACGGACAATTTGATGCCGTGGTTTGCATGTATCATGATCAGGGATTGATTCCGTTTAAAATGGTTCATTTCTCCGACGGCGTTAACACCACCTTAGGTCTTCCCATCATTCGGACATCCGTTGATCACGGAACTGCCTATGATATCGCCGGAACGGGCGTTGCTGATCCGGGGAGTCTCGTACAGGCAATCCGCCTGGCGGCAAGTCAGGCGACCTGCCAGATCGAAACAAGTCGTGGCCCGGCTTGATCTTTTATAGCAACGAAGCCATCGAAGTTGATAATCGGGTAAAAAAATATCAAATATAAATAATGGAATCAGAATATATTATCATCAGAGGGGCCCGGCAGCATAATTTAAAAAATATTGATGTTAACCTGCCCCGGAACAAGTTTATTGTGATAACCGGCCTTTCCGGGTCCGGAAAATCAAGCCTTGCGTTTGATACCCTGTATGCGGAAGGCCAGCGCCGGTATGTGGAATCCTTGTCAACATACGCCCGGCAATTTTTAGAGCGTATGGAAAAGCCGGATGTGGATCTTATTGAAGGATTGTCCCCTGCAATTGCCATTGAGCAGAAAAATGCCAGCCACAATCCCCGCTCGACCGTCGGGACCGTTACCGAGATTTACGATTACCTTCGATTGCTTTTTGCAAGAATCGGTATTCCTCACTGCTATGAGTGCGGCCGGGCCATTACATTCCAAGCCGTGGACCAGATAATTGACAGCGTGCTGTCCCTTTCTGAAGGTGCCAGGATTATCATTCTGGCCCCAATTGTTTCAAATCAAAAGGGTAGTCATGACCGGCTGTTTGCCAGGTTAAAGCGGGATGGATTTGCCCGGGTGAAGGTCGATGGAAAAATTCTTGAAATCGACAGCGTCGGAAAACCCGATAAAAATAAAAAGCATACCATTGATGTGGTTGTGGATCGTCTGGTGGTAAAGGAAAAAATGAGAAACCGTCTGGCTGATTCCCTGGAACTGGCGATTTCACTTTCCGGCGGAGTGGTGACCGTGGAAGTGGTGGATCAATCCGGATCGACAATCGATATAATCCTTTTTTCTGAAAAAGCAGCATGCCTTCATTGCGGCATCAGTTATCCGGAGTTAACGCCGGCCAGTTTTTCATTCAATTCTCCGCAAGGGGCATGTCCTAAATGTGACGGGCTGGGGTCGACAACGGAATTTTCCCCGGAACTGGTGGTGCCATCTTCGGACCTCTCCCTTCGGGAAGGTGCTGTGAGACCTTGGGAAAACCGCAATTCCGTTCAGTTCGCCGAATTTTTAGAGGCGCTTACCACCCATTATCATGCAGATATTTATACCCCATTCCAGGATCTGACTGATGAATTTAAAAAAGTTCTGTTATATGGATCGGGTGATGAAAAGGTTCCGTTTTTCATGCATCGCGGTAATCGTCGGATAAATTTTACCCGTGTGTTTGAAGGCGTGATCCCAAACCTGGAACGTCGTTATATAGATACGGATTCCTATCAGACCAGGGAAGAGATCAAACAATATATGAATTTTATGCCCTGCAAGGCATGCGGCGGTACCCGATTAAATCGTATCAGCCGCTCTGTTATGGTTTGCGGGAAAAGCATTGCGGATATTGGAATCCTTTCCATTGAAAAAGCGCATGATTTTTTCAAAAATATACAATTGACCGAGAAAGAGTCAGTGATTGCGAAGCGAATTTTAAAAGAGATTACCGACCGCCTGAGTTTTCTGGCAAATGTGGGGTTGTCCTATCTGACGATTGACCGATCGGCAACCACCCTGTCCGGCGGAGAAAGTCAGCGTATCCGGCTGGCCACCCAGATCGGATCGAAATTGACCGGGGTGCTCTATGTTTTAGATGAGCCGAGTATTGGGCTTCATCAGCGGGACAACCGGCGGTTGCTTGAAACATTGTTGAAAATGCGCGACCTGGGGAATACGGTTCTGGTGGTGGAACACGATGAAGAGACCATTCTGACAGCGGATTATGTTGTGGATATGGGCCCGGCAGCCGGGATAAAAGGCGGCGAGGTCGTGTTTGCAGGTCCGCCGTCAGAACTTGCCAGTGATGAAGAATCACTGACCGGAAAATACCTTTCCGGTCGTAAAAAAATTGAAATTCCTGGCAAGCGGAAACTTCCTGACAAGGAGCGCCTGATAATCACAGGCGCGTCTGAAAATAATCTTAAAAATATTGACGTGGAGTTTCCACTGGGGTGTTTTATCAGCGTGACCGGGGTTTCCGGTTCCGGGAAATCGACTCTGGTATTCGAAACCCTTTATCGGCTACTTGCCCGGAGTTTTTCCCGTATCGGCCAGCCGGCCGGAAAGCACAGAGAAATAACCGGTGCGGAGTTTATCGATAAGGTTATCAATATCAATCAGTCACCCATCGGCCGTACGCCGCGATCCAATCCCGCTACCTATACCGGGGTTTTTACCTTTGTTCGCGAACTTTTTGCAAAAACTGCGGATGCGCGCAAGCATGGATATAAACCAGGGCGGTTCAGTTTTAATGTTAAGGGCGGGCGGTGCGAGGCCTGTTCCGGTGACGGAATTATTAAAATTGAGATGCATTTTTTGCCGGATGTTTTTGTGACCTGTGATGTCTGTCATGGAAAACGTTACAATCGGGAAACCCTTGAAATCCGGTATAAAGGTAAAAATATCGCTGATGTGCTGAATATGACTGTTAACCAGGCGCTGCAGTTTTTTGAAAACATTTCAAGTATTCGAACAAAACTTCAGACCTTAGTCGATGTCGGGCTCGGATATATTCATGTGGGGCAGCCGGCAACCACCCTGTCCGGGGGCGAGGCGCAACGGGTTAAACTGGCCAAGGAACTTGCCAAACGGGATACAGGGCGGACAGTTTATTTATTAGATGAGCCGACCACCGGGCTACATATCGATGATATTAAAAGCCTGCTGACGGTTTTAAAACGGTTTGTGGATTCCGGCAATACGGTCATCGTGATTGAACATAACCTGGAAGTGATCAAATTTTCAGATTACATCATTGATCTGGGTCCTGAGGGCGGGGATAAAGGAGGGGAGGTTGTTGCAACAGGGAGCCCGGAGTTAATAGCGACTGTTGAAGCATCGCATACCGGCCAGTTTTTAAAAAAAGTTTTATCCAAATAAGATGGCTTCGTAAAAAGTCCGAATTCTTTGTTGCGCTTCATCCCTCGTTTCTTCATGGTACGCTAAGTACGAATCATCACACAGGATTTGCGCGCCTCGCCAATTATAAGATTTGGTGGAGCTTTTTTCTTTGCCATCGGAGTCTGACTTTTTACGAGTTTGTCAAATAAAGATGGCAAAAAAAGGCCGCAACCGTTTATAAGACGGTTGCGGCCTATGTGTTTTGCGATTAAATTTCTATGCGACTAATATTTAGTGAACTCCAAGCAGAGCAGTGACGGTTTCTGCCATCGGTGACGCATAGATGAGAATCAAAGAAATAACCAGCGCGTAAATACACAGAGACTCGATCATAGCCAGACCGATCAGCAAGGTAACCGTTACTTTACCTGAAGCTTCGGGATTTCTTGCAATCCCTTCAACTGCGGCCTTAAGACCCAGACCCTGTCCGATACCGCAACCCAGTGCAGCAATACCAATTGCAAAACCTGCGGCGAACGCACATGCAACAAAATAACTTACAGCTTCCATTTACTACCTCCTTAAAATTAATGATAATTTCGGGCTTCTTCCATTTAACCCAAAGTTTATAATAATTAATTCATATATCTTAATTAATATTCTTAATGAGCGTGTTCCATTGCGCCGGTGAAATAAATGATTGCCAGCAGAAAGAAGACAAATGCCTGAACAAATGCCACAAAAACACCCAAAGCCATGATTGGCAGTGGAGCGAAAAAGGCGCCGGCCAGCCCGAAAAGGATACCCAGTACAATTTCATGACCCATCATATTTCCAAAAAGACGAAAAGACAGGGAAAGAACTCTGGCGATGTGGCCGATAATTTCAATGACGAAGATCAGGGGGCTCATCCACCATACCGGTCCTAAGAAATGTTTAATATAGGCAGCGCCATGATATTTAATGCCGATAACGTGGGTAAAGATAACTACCACGAGAGCAATGGATGCAGTGGTGTTCAGGTTGGCAGTCGGCGGAAAAAAGCCCGGCACCATGCCGATCAGGTTGCCGAGGAATACATAAAGGAAAATCGTGGCGGCCAGGGGAAACAGCCAGCGGCCTTCTTCACCGGTGACCTCCACCATAAAATCTTCCATGCCTGAAATGATCAGTTCGAAAACATTCTGCGCTTTGGTGGGTATCATGCTAATACCTTTTGTCGTCATTGCGCCAAAACCAATAAGGAGTCCCATGACAACCCAGGAATAAATAACATGCGGGTTAGCGTGTGCAAAGTCTCCCAGGCCAACCAATTCAAATAGCTTAATGAAAAATAGATAGGGATGTTCCACCTTATACCGCCTCCTTGAAAATATTATTTTTAACCTCGCATAGCGTGGCCAGCATGATACTTGCCACAACCACCGATAAACCGATAAACATTCCCAGGGGATTCACATAACCCCCTGCAATAAGCAATAAGATAATCAGGCCGCTGATAATAAACCTGATAAAATATTTTACCAGTACGACTTTGGGTGACGCCAGATAAGGCGGCGTCAGGGATTTTTTAAGTGTGCGATACAGCAGGTGAAAATTAATGGTCATTATCAGACCGCCCGCGATAATGCCGAGGGTGACACCTGACGAAGCTGTAAAATAGCCGACAGCTGCGGCAAAAAACAGCAGTATCCAGTTGGAGCGAATAATAAATGTCAGAAGTCTTTGTTGTATTGACATGATTCTATTTCACGTATTTTTGCTTTTTTTAAGTGCAAGCAGTATGTTCTTTGCGGCTGCGGCAATTCCTAAGGCAAAAAAAATAAACATAAACCAGGGAGCCGTCCCCAGCCACCGGTCCAGTTTCAGGCCAACAAATACACCAATAAAAACTGCCAGAGGCACTGATAACCCGAGACTGCTGTAATATCCAAGCTCTTTGAACATCTGACGGGTTTCTTTTTTCATGCAACCGTCCTTTGGACGCTAATAAACAATACCTTTAAATGATTTTAAATATCATAGGGGAGTAACGAGGTCAATATAAAAAAATAAAATAATTTAAATTTTTAAGCTTACCGGCTGATCTATAATATATCAAAAAATCAGTAACTCGTTTATAATTTAGCGGTTTTGTCCTATTGGGATTGCCAGCTGTTTTAAGTAATGATTACCCGGCCGCATGAATCGTTTCCTGATACTTTACCAATGATCCGTGCGTCAATACCCTGGTCATGCAGGGCACTCAAACAGTCATCGGCTTTTTCATCACTTAATGAGGACAATAGACCGCCGGATGTCTGCGGGTCAAACATCAGGTCTGCGGTAACGGCATCAACGCTTGAATGGATTGTGACACCGCGTTCAAAGAACTTCCTGTTGTTATACGCACCGGCCGGGAACATGCCCATTCGGGCAAACTCAAGGACTTCATTGATCAGTGGCACTTTTTCCGAATATAAGGTGATTTGCATTTTTGCAGCAGATGCCATTTCATATACGTGGCCGGCCAGGCCGAAACCGGTAATATCAGTGCAGGCGTTTGGCGAAAATTTCATTATTATTTCAGCTGCATATTTATTCAGACCCGCCGCTACAGTCACCAGGTTTTGTGTGGTTTTTCCTTTAGCCAGTTTGCCTTTAATTGCGGTTGCCAGAATGCCGGTGCCAATGGGCTTGGTTAAAATCAGGCGATCGTTTTTTTGGGTGTTTGCGTTGGTTAGTATTCGGCTCGGGTGAATTATGCCGGTCACGGAAAGGCCATATTTGAATTCCGCATCTTCCACGCTGTGCCCGCCGACCAGCGTGGCACCGGCTTCATGAACTTTTTCCAGCCCACCGGCAAGCGTCTCCTGCAATACGGATTCCGGCAAATCATCCGACGGAAAGCAGACAATATTCATGGCGGTTAACGGGTTGCCGCC
>JAJRPH010000325.1 GCA_024280875.1 Deltaproteobacteria bacterium
CAATGCGCTTCTGGTCGTAAAAAATACGAATGGGAAAAAACAACTTCTTGGTTTTATCTCACGCCAGGTCATTGAAAAAGCACTTTACCATTGCCTGGACGACATTCCGATCAGTGAATATATGTCGACGGAATTTGCGACTGTCGGCCCGGAAGCAGGCCTTGTCGAAATACAGAAAAAAATTATTGAAAACAAACAGCGGGTGCTGCCGGTCATTGAAAATGAAGACATTATCGGCGTCATCACCCGCACCGACCTGCTCAATATGCTGGTCCAGGAATCTGATGCAAAAAAACAGCAACTGACCAGAGAAAGACAGCCAGCCGCCCACCCCCGGACCAAAAACATCACCGCCTTTATGAAAGAACGGCTTTCAAAAAGAATACTCAAACTTTTAGGCCATATCGGGGAAGTGGCCGAGCAGTTCAGCTATTCCGCTTATGTTGTGGGCGGCTTTGTTCGTGACCTGTTTTTATATCGTCATAATGAAGATATTGACATTGTAATCGAGGGCGATGGAATCAAGTTTGCGAAACGATTTGCCAAACTGTATGGCGCACGAATCAATGCCTACGAAAAATTCGGCACGGCGATTATCATCTTTCCGGATGGTTTTAAGATTGATGTCGCCTCTGCACGAATGGAATATTACAATGCGCCGGCAGCATTGCCCACCGTTGAGATGAGTTCAATTAAAATGGATCTTTTCAGGCGCGACTTTACCGTAAACACGCTTTCGGTTGCCTTAAACACGGGCACTTTCGGGCATCTCATTGATTTTTTCGGCGCCCAGCGGGATCTTAAGGAGAAAGTAATCCGGATTCTCCACAATTTGAGTTTTGTGGAGGACCCGACAAGGGTATTTCGCGCAATCCGGTTTGAACAACGCTTTGGCTTTACAATTGGCAAACTTACTTCCCGGTTGATTGAAAATGCCGTTAAAATGGATTTTTTTAAACGGCTTTCGGGCCGCAGGGTGTTTTCCGAACTTTGCCATATCCTGAAAGAAGAAAACCCGACACCCTATTTGATCCGACTCAATGAATACAACCTGCTCAAAGTCGTCGACCCTTCTTTTGTATTAAACCAGAAACTGATTTTCTATTTTAATTCAGCCCAAAAAGTAATTTCATGGTTTGATCTCCTTTTTACGGAAGAACCCTATATGAAGTGGGTGGTTTATTTTTTGATCCTGCTCCGCCATAAAGATCAAAATAAGTCTCAGGAAATTTGCAACCGGCTGGAACCGGCACCCCGGTATCAAAAAATTTTTATTAAAGAGCGACTTTTTGCCGAAGAATGTTTAAACCGGCTCCATAAGAACATACCGAATAAAGTCAGCGATATATACAGGGAACTCAAGGATCTGAAAATTGAGATGCTCCTTTACATAATGTCCATCACCACCCATCAAAAATTGATCAAAAACATTTCATATTATGTGACCGACCTCAGAAATGTGAAGCTTTCGGTGAGCGGCAAAGATATTCAAAAATTAGGACTAGCCCCCTCTCCTGTTTACGGAAAAATCCTTTCCGCGGTAATGGATGCGAAATTAAACGGACATATCAAAACCCATGACGAAGAACTGGAGCTTTTAGAGAAATATGTTGACGAATTTTAACCTGATCGAATTTATTAGTATCATTGTCCCTCTTCTTTTTGCTGTCACCGCCCATGAATATGCCCATGGTTATGCGGCATTTATATTAGGAGACTCCACCGCCAAAGATGCCGGGCGACTCAGTTTAAACCCTGTCAGGCATCTGGATCTGGTCGGGTCTTTTATTCTGCCGCTGATTTTAAAATTATCCGGCGCCCCCATTCTTTTCGGATATGCCAAACCCGTTCCCGTTAATTTTTCAAACCTGAGGAGTTTCCGATCCGGAACCCTATGGGTCGCTTCAGCCGGAGTTATCACCAATTTTGTTCTTGCGCTATTATCTACTGCCGTGTTTCAAGGTCTCCTTCATCTACAGCCGTTATGGCAGAACATGTTTTTACAGCCGTTTATACTGGTCCTTCTCAAGTTATTTGCCTACAGCGTCATGATTAACCTGGTACTGGCAATTTTCAATCTGATCCCTATCCCGCCCCTTGACGGTGGTCGGATCATGACAGTCTTATTGCCGACAAGGTTAAGAGAAAAATTCAGACGTGTCGAACCGTTTGGGTTTTTCATATTAATTCTGCTCCTTTTAACAAATTCACTTGATCTTTTGATTACATTTTTTATAACTCCTTTGATAAACTTGCTGCTCAGCATTTGAGTTTTATTCGCTAAAAAGTTTGAGCTTAATTTGTCAAAAAATTTCTACGGGAATAATTACGATGACTGAAAAAAAAAGAATCGTCAGCGGCATGCGTCCAACCGGCGCACTGCATCTCGGTAATTATCACGGGGCGCTTAAAAACTGGATTTCCATGCAGGACACCCATGACTGTTTTTTCTTTATTGCGGACTGGCACGCATTAACCAGCAATTATGAAGACACGGGAGATATCCCCGCTTTTACGCGGCAAATGATTATTGACTGGCTGAGCGCCGGACTTGCTCCGGAAAAAAGCACCCTCTTTGTTCAATCCCATATCAAGGAACATGCTGAACTGTTTCTACTGCTTTCCATGATTACCCCTACGCCCTGGCTGGAAAGGAACCCGACGTATAAAGACCAGATTGACCAACTGAACAACAAAGACCTGTCGACTTTCGGGTTTTTGGGATACCCCGTTCTTCAGGCGGCGGATATCATTATATATAAGGCTCAGGGCGTACCTGTGGGGATCGACCAGGTGCCTCACATTGAAATCACCAGGGAAATTGCCCGACGGTTCAACTATTTATTCGGCAATGTATTTCCGGAACCGAAAACCATCTTAACTGAAATGGCAAAAATTCTCGGTACTGACCGTCGAAAAATGAGCAAAAGTTACCATAATGCCATTTACCTGTCGGATACACCGGAAGCCATTATGACAACCGTATCAAAAATGATAACCGATCCACAGCGGGCCCGCAAGTCTGATCCGGGGAATCCGGATGTCTGCAATGTATTTGAATTTCACAAGCTCTATTCACCGGAATCAATGACATCAACAATTAATACAGAATGCCGCTCCGCTCAAATCGGCTGCGTGGACTGTAAAAAAATAATGGCCAAAAACCTGATTGACGCCCTCGCGCCCATTCGAGAAAAAAATCAGTATTTTAAAGACCACCCTGAAATTGTGGATGAGGTTCTTGCATCCGGCGAAAAAAAGGCGGGCCAGGTAGCCGAAGAAACCCTTGAAGAAGTCAGGGCCGCGATTAATTTATAATCTGTATTGAATATGCCAAGCAACATCTATGAAATAAAGCTGGACAATATTTTTGAAGGCCCCATGGACCTTCTGGTTCATCTCATCAAAAAACACGAAGTGGATATTTATGACATTCCCATTGCGCTGATTACGGATCGGTTTTTGGCCTACATAGAATGGATGGAGTCATTAAACATTGAGGTTGCCAGTGATTTCCTTGTCATGGCGGCAACCCTTGCACACATCAAATCACGAATGCTGCTACCGAGACGCAGCAATGCAACGGATGACGAAGAGGAAGATCTCCGACTGGAGATTGCCGGACAACTCCTGGAATACCTCCAGATGAAAGGCGTTGCACAACAGCTGACCGAAAGGCCGCTTCTTGATGAAGATGTATTTACCAGGAGTCAGGACAAGTCATCCTTTCTGATAGATCCGAAAGAAGAAGTCGTTAAAACAAACCTGTTTGACCTGATTTCCGCATACCACAAACTCCTCGATAAAACATCCGACAAAGCCGGTATACGCATTATCCCGGAACGGGTATCCGTTAAGGACAGAATGACCGAAATAGTCAATATCATAGAAGATAAAGGAACAATTACCTTTGTTGAACTGTTGCCGAAAAAATCGGAACGAATTGATATTGTGGTCACGTTTCTGGCAATCCTGGAAATCGTAAAACTACAACTGGTTCGAATTGTCCAGAACGGACAAAAAAGCGGGTTAAGGCTTTTTTATACATGATGAAGAAGGTGGATAATTCATGGAAGACATCAAAAACATCGTTGAAAGCCTTCTGTTTGTAGCGGAAACCCCGTTATCGGTGGAGCATTTTAAAAATGTAATCCCTGAAGCTGAAACTGACCAAATCGAACAAACGATCATTGCGTTAAAAGAAGAATATGGATTAAGAAACGGCGGATTTTTAATCCATGAAGTTGCCGGCGGATTTCAATTCAGAACCCGTCCGGAGTACAAAGAATGGATTCGAAGAATGCTACAGCCGAAACCGCCGAAACTCAGCAAACCGGCAATGGAAACCCTGGCCATCATCGCCTACCGGCAACCGATTCTGCGAAGTGAAATGGAGCATATCCGGGGGGTCAATTCCGGAAACTCGATCCGAATACTCCTGGAACGAAAGCTCATTCGCGTGCTGGGACGCCGGGAGATTCCCGGACGCCCGCTGGTGTATGCCACCACCAAAAGATTTCTGGAGACCTTTGACTTAAAGGATTTAAAAGACCTGCCGTCATTAAAGGAAATTGACGGACTTGAAAGCAAATCCGGCACCCCCCGCCAACAGGAAATTGTTTTTGGAGATGCCGACGACTCTGTCAGTAAAGATGATATTGGAAGCGATGCCGACAATAACGATTCTGAAGAATTTATCAATGATATGGAAGGCAACGATTAAAACATGGATAATAACACTTGACTTATCGGTGCCCGGAGAATTAATAAAGACAAATACGGGCGGTTAACTCAGCGGGAGAGTGCTACCTTCACACGGTAGAAGTCGTTGGTTCAAATCCAATACCGCCTACCAGAAATAATAAGGGTTTATAGCTTTGGCTGTACTCCCTTTTTTTGTTTTTGGTGCTTAATTTTCCGGTTGGAACTTACATTTCGTTTTTAAGAGGTGTTATAAAACAATCTAAGGGGAAAGTCTGGATTTATTTTATTTAGTGCTATATCAATTAGTTGAAAGTTATTTTGACGTCTCGCCCTTTAAACTCTAAGAATAATATCTGATCGTGCGAAATGTGAGTAATATTTGACTTTTATCCTTAACAATGTTAATTTAACACTGTTAAATAACAAATTCAATGCGATCAGGAGCACTTATGCCCAAAGCCATTCGAAGTTTGGAAGAAATTGAAACTGTTAAAAATGAAATCCTGACAACTGCTCTGAAACTGATGTGCGATGACGGCTTTGACGCCCTGTCCATGAGAAAACTGGCCACGCGACTGAAAATGACCGCTGCAAACATCTACAATTATTATGAGAACAAGGATGATCTGTATCTTGCAATACAGACCATGGGATTTCAAATGATCGTGGACCGGTTTTCCGAAATTTATGCGTCAGATCAACCGATCCGGAAGAAACTCCATGACATGATGCACGCATATCTCAAATTCGGAGTCGAAAACCCGGATTATTATGAAATCATGTTCAGCCGGAACACGCCCAAATATGCGGACTACAAAGGAACCCCCATGGAACCCACCGCATACATTGAAAAACAGACAGCTCTCAAGGTCTCCGAAATCACGACCAGGACTATCATGGAACTCTATGACGGGAATGATGCGATTGACGAGAATGAAGCTTTGTACCGGACGATTATCGTCTGGAGCACGCTTCACGGCGTGGTCAACCTGTTTAACAGCCGGGTTCTACAAGAGGTTGAAGAAGCCTCCGAAGAACTGATTTACCGATTAATCAATGATTTGATAAAAATCGCCATCAAACCGAAAGATGATGAGTAAGCGTAACAATAATCTCTCAACAAGACATTGAAAAACGTCATGAGCGCAGGCCCTACAAGGCAAAATTGACGCGAAAAAGCGGAGTTTATATTTATAAATGAGCATTTTGAGCGTCAGTTTTAACGCCGTAGGGTCAAGCGCAATAGTTTTTCAACAGGAGAAAACCCATGAAAACCCGAAACATACAACAACTTTTGTCCGCTCTTCTGATCACCCCTGCAAAAAGCCTTTCCGGACAAAGCTTTAAAAACAAAGGAAAAAGCCTGATATTTAATTCATTGTCTCACATTCTCCTGCAGCTGATGGCGGTTCTTTTCAACCGAAGAGCAAAATTCAATCAGTATCTCAAAGGAACTGACGGATGGATTAATTTTAAAATTGGATTTCAAACCGATACCGAAAGCATCAGACAGACAGCGGTATTTTTTAATGGTAAAATGTCGGTGATTCGAAAAATTTCTGAAGACGTGGATGTAATTTTATGGTTTTCAGATGAAAAAGCGCTCCTGGAAATGCTTCAGGTCACCCCAAATGAGGTGCTTGGCCTGATTTTAAAAAACCGAATGATCCTTGACGGCAACCTGACCTACCTCCAGCTCTTTAATTATTATGTCTCTCTGCTGCTGGGGCACAAGCACCAGAAAATGCTTGAAAAAGCGCATCAAGCAGACATATCTGAAAGAAAAAAACAATATGATCAATGCAAACCCCAACTTTCAAAAGAGCTTGTCAACAGGCTTCATTACCACATGAAGTGCGAAAAAAAAGACCCCGGCGTTATCTGTCTGAAAGATCCCTTTCTGGCAGAATTTGGTCTAAAAGATTTTCCGCGGCTGGAAGAATTTCATGATGACTATTTTAATATTAAACCGGAAATTTGTGTGGAACGTGCCGGGCTTTTGACCCAATGGTTTAGAGAAAACGGGTTTGAAAGAGACAAAGCCGGAGATGACTGGATTCCTGAAAAAAGGCAGGCCCTGGCATTTAAATTTCTGATGGAAAACAAGAAACCCATTATCCGCAAAAACGACCTGATTGCCGGGACCACCACGATAAACGACACCATCGGCGTCATTGTCTATCCGGATGCACAGGGTGTCTTTATCTGGGGTGAACTGAGATCCATTGACAAGCGTATTCTCAACCCCTATGCCATTTCAGACGAAACCGCCCGCAAACTGCACAATGACATTTTCCCCTTCTGGGCCAAACGAAATTTCAGGGAATTCGTCAGAACCCAATATGATTATCCCCTTTGCCAGAAAATTGAAGAGCGATGGGTGGCCTATTTTGTCTGGAAATCCGTGGGCATTTCCCATACCGTCCCGGATTTCAAGACCCTGCTGGAAAAAGGGGCCGACGGCATTATTGATGACATCACCCGTCAACTGGACAATAAGGATTTAATTAAAGAACAAATCATTTCCCTTGAATCCATGAGAATCACCCTTGACGGGCTTAACGCGTATGCGCATAACCTGTCAAAAACCGCCACCCACCAGGCTAAATCAGAAACCAATCTAAAACGGCAGAAAGAACTCATCCGACTGGCAAATATCTGCGCCAAAGTCCCCATGCAGCCACCCGGCACACTGGACGAAGCCGTGAACCTGCTCAATATAACATGGGTGGCATTAAACCTTGAAAATGCCAATACCGGATTTTCATTCGGCCGCCTGGACCAGTTGCTTCAGCCGTATTTCGTTACGGACATGAAAAAGCAGGCCACACCGGAAGCCAGGGAAAAATATACCAAAACCGCCATTGAACTGATCGGTTCCCTGTTTCTTCGTTTTTCAGATCATCTCCCCCTGTCGCCGGATATCGGCAACTATTTGTTCGGCGGAGCTTCTTCCACCCAGGCCCTCACCATCGGGGGCATGACACCTGACGGTAAAGATGCGGTCAATGATATGACGTATATCATGTTAAAAGCTGCCGAAATACTCGGCCTGCGTGACGTGAACGTCAACGCTCGCTTTCACCCGGATGTCAACAGCGACGCATATCTCAAACGGCTGTGCGAGGTGAATATCATCACCGCAGGGACTCCGTCCATGCATAATGACAAGGCCGTATTTGAAGCGCTCAAACAGCATGATTATCCGGTTGAAGATATGCGCGACTGGTCCGCCACCGGGTGCGTGGAGCCGACCATCTCCGGAAAGCACATGGGCCATACCGGTTCTATTCTATTTAATATGGTAGCGCCTCTTGAGATGGCGTTAAACAATGGAGCCCACCCGTTGATGAACTGGGACCCTGGCCCAAAAACAGGCAGTATTGAAAATAATGATTTCAACTCTTTTGATGATTTTTTTAATGCCTATGCCGAACAAACAAAATATTTAATCTGCCAGGCGGTGGAATTTAACAATTTACTGGCCGAAGCGCATGTAGCGTACCGCCCCACCCCGCTGTTGTCGGCCATGCTGGCCGGGTCCATTGAAACTGCAACAGACATTACCAAAGGCGGGGCCAGGTACAATACGTCCGGCACATCCAATATCGGACTGGCCGATGTGATTGATTCCATGATGGCGATCAAACAACTGGTTTTTGATGATAAATCAGTCCCTTTCACACAACTAAAATCAGCCATTGACGCTAATTTTGAAAACGACCCGGCTCTGCACGCCATGATCATGAGCAAGGTCCCCAAATTCGGATCCGGCGATCCCGCAGCCGTTGACATGGCCAACCGGATTGCCCGCATGGTGCATGACATTCACCACAGCCAGACCAATTATCGGGGCGGCAAATACACCACCGGGTTCTGGTCCATGTCCCAGCATGTGGCTTACGGTTCCCTGTCCGGGGCCCTTCCCTCCGGACGTCTTTACGGCAAAGCCTTCACCCCGGGACTCACCCCGCATCCGTCAGCGTCCAAAAGTTTTTTGGATAATATCCGGGATGTGGCCCGGCTGGACCCGGAATGCATGGACAATAATATCGCGTTTAATGTGAAACTGAATTTAAGCCCGGATGACACCCGTGAAAAAAGTGTGGATATCATGGCGTCTTACGTGAACACTTACTTTGACATGGGCGGCATGCAGCTCCAGTTTAACGTGGTGACATCGGAAACCTTAAAAGATGCCATGGCCAACCCGGAAAACTACAAACACCTCATGGTGCGAATCTCCGGGTACAACGCGTATTTTACCATGCTTAACAAGGAAATTCAGATGGAGCTGATCGAGCGGGCGGAATATGAAACTTGAAATTACATCGGAAATCTTTCAGGTCGGCGGCGCGGGTTATACTTCTTCCGAAGACGCGGCCATTTATCTGATCTGTTTTAATGGAAAATCCGCCCTGGTGGACGCGGGTTGCGGAAACCGCCTGGACCGCCTGTACGCCAATATTTCTGAATGCAATGTCGACCCTGAAACCATTAAATACCTGCTGATCACCCACTGCCACTATGATCATACAGGAGGCGCGGCTAATGTCTGTAAGGATCTTTCCTGCAAAACCATAGCCCATAAGCTGGACGCACAGTACCTGGAAAGAGGTGACAACAAGGTGACCGCTGCCGACTGGTACGGCTCAAGCATCAAGTCCTTTACGGTGGATCAGAAAATTTCCGGCAAACAAACCAACATTCTGCTGGGGAACAAAAGAATTACCGCCATCCACACCCCCGGTCACTCCCCCGGCTCCCTGGCGTTTCTCACTGTGTCCGACGGCAAAAAAGTTTTATTCGGCCAGGATGTGCACGGCCCCCTATCCCCGGATCTGAAATCCAATCGCAAAGATTACATCGCCTCCCTGGAAAAAATGATCTCCCTGGATGCGGATATTCTGTGCGAAGGGCATTTCGGAATTTACACGGAAAAAAATAAGATCCGTAAATTCATCCAGTCGTTTATGTGATACCCACGCTTCCCGGTACCTTAAAATCCTTTGTATTGCCTATTCTGTTTGGATTATTTTGAGCATTAGCTCAATTCTTTTGTTGAATTTGATATTTCCTGATGTTAAAAATTTATTATGATTTTTCCCATCGTGCTCCGAGCGCTCTGTGGTGAAAAAATCTTTTCTTCAAGTCGATTAAATAGTTCACTATTACAAACTTAATAAAACCAAAGGAGGAAACACCGATGGCAAAAATGACCGAACGTATGATGGAAATTTTTAAAAAGGTTCCTACCGTAATTTTAGCGACAGCAACCGGAGACGGCACCCCCAATGCGGTACCCGTTGGCGCAAAAACAATCATTGATGATGAAACCATTCTGATTTCTGATCAGTTTTTCAATAAAACCCTGGCCAACATAAAAACCAACCCCAAAGTGGCGGTTTCTTACTGGGAAGGGCATGAAGGCTACCAGCTCAAAGGCAGCGTTACCATCGAAACATCCGGACAGCGATATGAAGACACCGCCAAATGGATCGAAGAATTGGGGGCCAAGGCCGGATTCCCATTAAAATCCAAAGGCGCGGTTATTTTAAAAATCGATGAAATTTTCGGCCTGGCCCCGGGACCGGGAGCCGGTAAAAAACTGGCGTAAACCGTATCTCTGTTTCCCCTCAAAAAACACCTGCTTTTTGAGGGAACCATACGGGTTCAACATTCATTTTTTTTGACAAAAAAGGAGGACTGCCTGTGCCTGAAGAATTTAAAGCGGGTTGTGCCCGGCCCACCGGGGGACCGGTGGGGGAAGCAGTGGAACAGGAAGAGACTGTTTTTGAAACTAAACCAAAGGAGATAAAATCCATGATAAAAGTTGGTAAAAAAGCGCCGGATTTTTCAGCCCCGGCCTATCTAAACGGCAAGTTTGTCAACATTAATCTTTCCGAATATCTGGGTAAATGGGTGGTCTTGTGTTTTTATCCGGGTGATTTCACTTTTGTCTGAGCAACTGAAATTTCAGCAGTTGCTGAAAAACATGCCGAATTTCAAAAACTCGGTGTTGAAGTCCTTTCCATGAGTATCGACAGTGTCTTTGTTCACAAAATGTGGAATGATTATGAACTTTCAAAAATGGTGGAGGGCGGGGTTCCGTTTCCCATGATGTCGGATGCCGGCGGAAAAGTCGGAACCATATATGGTGTATATGATGAAGACGCGGGCGTGGAAACCCGGGGCCGATTCATTATTGATCCGGACGGCGTGGTTCAGGGATTCGAGGTTTTGACACCGCCAGTGGGCAGAAATATCAGTGAATCCTTACGACAAATTCAGGCATTTCAACTGGTCAGGGAAAGCAAGGGCACGGAAGCCACTCCATCCGGATGGAAACCAGGCAAACTGACCTTAAAACCCGGTGTCGACCTTGTTGGAAAGGTATGGGAGGTTTGGGAAACAAGTATGGCATTTGACTGATTATTTTGAAGTAATTAGGCTGAAGGCAGAAGGTAATGTTGCGAACATTTTTTTTGTTGAAACCGTTTGTTTTATCCTTCAGCCTTGACAAACTCGTAAAAAGTCAAATTCTGATGGCAAAGAAAAAAGCTCCAAATTCAAGGTGCGTAAATCCTGAGTGATGATTTGTACTTAGCGTACCATGAAGAAACGAAGGA
>JAJRPH010000326.1 GCA_024280875.1 Deltaproteobacteria bacterium
AAGAATACCGTTGATCATGTCTACAAAATCTTTGTCCGCCATTTTTAGTGTGCAGGTCGGTTTTTTGTGAATTCCGGAATTTATGTTACAGGTTCCATCTTTAATGATACAATTCCAGTCGCCGCCACCGTCTCCGGAGATATGATACTGGAAGATAACACTCACATCCTTTGCCGCTTCCGCATTAAATCGATCCGGCATGGCTTCAAAAATCGCAGGTACGGAAGAAACTTTTTGATCATCAGAAGCACTGTCCGGTTGCGCCGGAGCAGAAAATGCGTTCATGGCATCACCGACCTGCTCATTTAACTCAAAATATACTTTTCCGTTTTTCAAAGACGAAATGGTGTCAAAGTTATCGACAATATCTTCAATCACTGGTGGGTTCGCGTCATCACCAACAGTTGTGCCAACACCGGTTACGACCGCAGCCCGGTTATAGAACCCCATGCCGGCATTGTAAATATTGCCGCTTGCGTCACATTCCCGGGAGCATAAATACAGGACAAGAGGGGATACGAATTCAGGTTTCATCTTTTCAAACATTTCCGGTGGCAAAATGTCTTCCGTAAGGCGTGATGCGGCTAGCGGGGCAACCGTATTTATTTTGATGTTATATTTTTTACCCTCAAGTTTTAAGGTGTTCATCAACCCGACCAGGCCCATTTTAGCTGATGAATAGTTGGTCTGGCCGAAATTGCCATACAAACCGGCTGCAGACGTGGTCATGACAATTCTTCCAAAGCCTTTTTCCCGCATTACTTTGAACGCTGGTTTAGAAACATTGTAAGCACCATTTAAATGAACATCTAAAACCGTCTGCCAGTTTTCAGGTTCCATTTTGATAAAGCTTTTGTCTCGCAAAATGCCGGCGTTGTTAATCAGAATATCCACGGAGCCAAATGTGTCGATTGCTGATTTAATTATGTTTTCACCGCCTTCAGGGGTTGAAACGCTGTCATAGTTTGCGACCGCTTTTCCGCCAAGCGCTTTAATTTCATCAACCACCTTTTCAGCAGCTGTTGACGAACCTTCGCCGGAACCGTCTCTGGCCCCCCCCAAGTCATTTACAACGATTTTGGCGCCACGTTTTGCAAGTTCAATGGCATATATTCTTCCCAGGCCACCGCCAGCGCCAGTGATAACAGCCACCTGATCGTCAAACCGGATTTCTTTTTTAGGGATGTCTCCGAACTCAAAAATACCGTTGGTAATTACTTCTTCTCCTGTTTTTACATTGATTGTTTTCCAGACGGCTTTGTTGTCTTCGGTTTTCCAGATTTGAATTTTAATCGGATCGCCGGGATATAGCGGTCTTGAAAACCGGCACTTTAGCCGTCGGACTTTTTCCGGTTCGCCGGGTGTCAGACTTTGCAGAAGAGCCCTGCATGAATAACCATAAGTACATAATCCATGCATGATCGGCTTTTCAAAACCGGCCATTTTTGCGAATTCCGAATCAATATGCAGGGCGAATACATCGCCGGAAAGCCTGTAAATTAAAGGCTGGTCCAAAGAGGGGGATTCTTCTATTTCAAAATCAGGTTTTCTGTCCGGATACACAAATGTTTCTTTTGGCGAGGCCTCCCCGCCAAATCCGCCGTCAAATCGGCTGAAGAGTGTCATGATACTAGTAAAAAGCTTTTTCCCGTTTGAGTGAAAGGTTTCACTTTCTCCGATAACCAGCGCACCTTTTTTTTCCCCCTTGTCATAGAAGTGCGTAATTTTACCTTCAGTGGTTAAGGTGCCTTCGACAGGTATGGGCTGGTGAAAAATAAGGTCCTGTTCGCCATGCAGAATGCCGGAAAGGTTAATATTGGAATTCGAAGCATAATGAGAAAGAAATTCAAATATTGCAGCAATCGAAAAACTAGGGATGACCTTTAAATTTTTTTCATAACAATAGTCAAGATCCGAGAAACCGGCTCCAATGCCCAAAGCATACAACACAACATCTTTCCAGTTGTAATCTTTGGAGACCGGACCGAGTTTTTTCCCGACTGCATCCAGGTTAAGCGTCATTTTTCATTCCTCCTTGTTATATAATTATAAAGGTTTGTGATAGATTCGATATTTGTTTTAAGAGAAATTTCATTTTTGTTCTGAGTTTTGATAGGATCAGGTGTTGTAATTAAGAGTAATGTTAAAAATACTTTTATTTTAATAAATATAATGATGTATTTTGTACAGCTATTTATCTAATCAATTTATTCCAACAAATGATGGGGGAAATAATATGCTGTTTGAAGATCGCTGTCAAAAGTTTTTTAAATTTTTTTTATAACTTTCTGGAAATCATTAAAATTACTGGAATTTTATGAAGAAAGGAGCATATGATGACATTTCAGAGCATACAAACTGAGGTAAACGATGAAAAGGTCGGCATACTTACATTAAACCGGCCGGATAAACGGAATGCACTCTCAAGAAAGTAATTTTGTGCCATATCTTTCAGCTTTTAATGATTCGAATTATTTCCCGTACAAAACCCTCATGATCCCATCCGGAATCGTTTGGGGTATAACCGAACCTTGCCACAATAAGCTTTTGGGATGGAATAATAGTAACACGCTGGATATCTTTTCCCCTGCATTCATACAAATCTTCGGGCAGGGAAGGGTAGTAAGTCTTTTTGCTGTTTAGCCAAAATTGTGCGCCGTAGTGCGCCATAGGATCTGCTGAAGTCGGGGTAGTGGCATATTTTATCCAGTTTTCGGGAAGTATCTGATCTCCTTGCCAGGAGCCGTTTTGAAGGCAGAACAATCCGAAACGAGTCCAGTCTCTTGGGGTTGCCCACATGTATGATCCGGTGCCGGGATTGCTGCTTTGATCTGATTCAATGATGGCTGAGTGCATGCCGAGTTTGTCAAAAAGTTCCTGCCTGGCAAATGTCTGAAAGTCTTCCGTCTGTAAGTTTTTCGGGATTTTTAAGCAGTTTTGAATAACAGCGCCCAGCAGGGTGGAAGTGCCGGTTGAATATTGCCACAGGTTATCCGGTTCGGCAACCATAGGCTTGTTTGCGGCAAAATCAACCATATCACGTAGATTCCCGAACAGCATATTATTTACATCACTGATCGGATTATCATAATCTTCATTAAATTTTAAGCCGGAACTCATACGCAGGAGCTGATCCGTGGTGATGGCATGCCTGGGGTCGGTTGGATCACGCCATTGATCAATGGGTGCGGGTCTATAAATATCGAGTTTGCCCTGTTTGACAAGGATGCCGACCAATATGCTGGTAACGCTTTTGGTCATGGACCAGCCATAATGAGGCGTATGGATGGAATACCCCAGGTCTGCTGCGTACCGTTCGGCAATTAATTGTCCGTCATAAACAATAACAATGCCATGGGTTCGGCTCGGGTTATTTTTGTCCGGGTCTTGGAACGCATTATCCAGTAAACGATTGAGTTCTTTTAAACACATATCGGAAATTGCGTCTGTATTGAGTAAATCGCCGACCGGCCAAGCTTCCGGCTCGATAATGGGTTCTTTTTTTGACGAAAAAGAGTTCAAATCAGGTATTTTTCGGGTCCTGATAATTTTTTCCGAATTTTGAATTTGCGCGTTTGTTGTTCCGTATAAAAGAGTTGCACCGGCGTGATCCTGAAACACGGCCTTTCGTTTCACCCATAACAATCTACAGGATGCGCTTTGATCGTTTTGATTTACTTCGCATTTTGTTAACGCATCCCCCACCTTGCCCAAAAAACCAATATTCCGGGTAGCATTGCAGGCTTCATTTTTGAGAACAGACTCCTGCGTCCGATGGGAAATAAACACATTAGAGCATAAAAATTTGGCTTTGGACCCGGCACCGATACCCATTGCGGTTTCAAGTTTCTTAAACCCAATTATCGAAAAAGTAACACTCAGGATACACAAAACAATAAAGATTCGTTTTAAAGTCATAATTATTCTCCTGAGATTTTGTAAGCGGTTATTCAATGCCATTAACTTAACAAAGCTGTTTATAGTTCATGTAAAAAGTTTTTTTCGTTGTTTTATGGTTTCGTGGGAATTTCCGGCCCGGTCGCAC
>JAJRPH010000327.1 GCA_024280875.1 Deltaproteobacteria bacterium
CTGCCAGGCAATGGCTGCACCGGTTGCACAGGTCCTGGTCGGTCATTTCCGGGATGCCGTCAATATTTTTCCATACACCGGATGCACAGTCTAATACACAGCGCATGCAGTTATTACATTTTTCCTCTATGCGTCGAATCTTTGCGTTCATATCACATCCTGAAATTTACTTTTTTTATGTAATTTTTAAACATGCGCATCCCACCACCGAAACTGATGATCCTCAATATTTCTTCAGAATCTGTAACAATCACACCGGACAGGCATGTGACAGGGGTTTTTGAAAATACATCCGGTATAAGGGGGGTAGATGCGCCTATGATGATTATTTCTCGGCAGTTTATCGCTGCCTGTATGATACGGTCAAAACTATGATTAATGATTGATGTGGCGGTTATCAGGGCCACCGTGCATTTTGGCAGATGTTTTTCAATTTCAGCAGAAGGAATTAAATCACCTTTCTGTTGATCGATTTGTTCGAATATAATGAGTCTTGCGGCTTTTTTACGGATGGATGCGGTCAGGGGCGCGAAATTTTCCACCATCCCCACACAATCTTCCGGTTGCATGGGATTGATCTCCAGTACATCGCCGGATGAAAAATTGTCTGAGTGGAAATTTGTGATCGCATTGGCAGTGGCAAGTCCGATGGCAGTTTCAATGCTATTGTCAGACGTTATCAGTTCCAGCAACACAGCGGCTGAAATGTTTTTCTGTGGAAGAAAATTCGAAAATAAAGAACATCCGGCCGGCATGTCACGATGCGGGGTGTATGCAAGCCCAACCTGTCCGTTATCCAGCATGACGGCGGTATATCCCAGTCCGATCCGAATATCTTTAATCCGGTGCTGTTTAGCAGATTCCGATAAGTGGTCTCTTATGTTTTTTGTGATATCCATAAGTTTCTGTTTTGATAAAAGTCGCGGCCTGTAAAGGTTTTATCTTTTTTATTTTGATTTTGATACGGATACGATGGAATCCGCCGTCCCTTTGGAAAACAAGATGGCACATAAAAGAATAACAAAGCAAACAGTGGCGGAACATGCAAAAAATTTATAATACATCCCCATGGGCGCGAGAAAAATAACAGTTATCCAGTGAAATACAATAAGAGTATACGAGTGAAGTTTTAACGGAAAATCATTCAACCGGCAGATGATGGCCAGTCCGCACAGATTCCAGCCGTACAGGGCTGCAAAGGAATGCATGCGCATCAGCCATTCGTAATTTTCGCTGGCATAATCGGGAGACAGTTCATAGACAATATATAAGATCCCCGTGATCGCGGTATAAAGCAGAAATCCCATGCCGGAAATCAGAAAAGCTTTCTGTTGCAGGTCATCGCCCAACCTTACCAGAAGATACAAAATCATAATCACTGTCCCAAAAAGAATAGAAGTAACAAAGACCTGGGGTATCAGTTTTTCAAAGATGATAAACAGAAAAAAAATAATCACGCAAAGGTTTACAAACCAGAAGCCGATGTTTTTCATCCATAAGAAGAGTTTGCCGTCATCTTTCATCAAATTGAACAGCATTGACATGGTGATCAGGGAAAGGGGAAATGAAAACCCCAGAAAAAAGGTTTCCAGCTGAAGTTTCGGGAAGTCGACGATTATAAAAAAATATTCGTTGTTTAATATCACGAGTCCGGAAATTACCAGGCCCATTGAAAGGCAAAGAAGAGAGGCCTGATGGAATTTTGCAGACACCGGGACTTCGGATCTGAAGAAATCAAAAGGAAAGAAAGAAAATCTTTTTATCCGGCTGCTTTCAACAATTGCCACCAGAACCATGGTAATGATCAGGACCGGAATATAAATTTTGAAAAAAGCAAATATCGCATAAATTATCGTCATAACGAGAAACACGATAATTTTGGGTGATACTTTTTGGCGGCCTTCGGTAAAATAAAGGATAATCGATCCACCGCTGCACAGGTTAAACAGGAAAATATGCAGCCGGTCAAAATCGTATGGGATGGTTTCCGAAATAAATAAATTAAGAAACCCGAAAAATAATGCTAAAGACATCAGTATCAAAAGTAAGATTCGAAATCGAAGGCTCATGGTAAATTCTCGCTATGGGGAGATGATAATTGCTGGTTCGGGTTTTTATATTTATTGTATTTATATATATTTTACGGATTGCCTCAAGTCAATAAAGTGATTTTATTGTTTTTATCAATCGCTGAAATTTTTCATGAGAATTGCGGTTTAAAAACTCCCGGAGGGTAAATACTATTTGAAACCAGGTGTGTGAATCAGCCGTTGTAGCCGGGAACCCACCCCATTCTGCCCGGCATGTCATGGGTCGGCATGTAATGGCAAAAAACCGGGAACGTTGCGCCATCCAGCGTTAGCTGGGTCATAAAAACGCGACGTATTCGTTTCAATATGCCCGGATCACTGAAAGAGAGCTCTTTGCTGCGTTAAAATGATCGATAAAGATTTTCAATTTCAATGTGCTATGAATTATAATACAATTTTAAAACGGATAATTCACGGGATAAAAATGTAGCAATGTGTTCATTGTGCCTATTTATTAAAATATACTTATAATATTACTTTACAAACTTATAATATAAGCTTAGGTTTGTGGTATGAAATCTATTCAATGGCGGCCAAAAGCGCTCAAGCAAATCAGAAAGATTAAAGATCAGCATATTAAAGAGATGAAAACTCCTACTAATGTACAGTATATCGAACAAAACGGGAAACCCGCATTTGTGGTTATTCCATATGATGATTATATAAAATTACTGCCTACCGAAGATGTTGCAATTCCGCATGAGGTTGTCGGGCTTGTTATAAAAAAGGGTATGAATCTTGTAAAAGCATGGCGGACTTATCTTGGCATGACACAATCAGAAGTTGCTAAGAAGGCCGACATTAGCCAGGCAGCGCTATCCCAGATGGAAAAGACTGACAATCCTTTAAGGGTAGCCACGCTTGAAAAACTGGCAATTGCTATGGGTTTGTCGATAGAGCAACTTAAAGACTGAGGACCAGCGTGGCATTTAAACAGGCTTTTCGTCTGCGGGGTCAAAGATTGAACGTCTGCGGGGAAGTGACAAGCAGAGTCGTGATTTAATAGTTTATTTAATCTGGAATAAAGGACGCCTGACGAATGCTGAAATAGGAACGCTTTTTGGTATGAGCTACTCTGCTGTGAGTCATAGTGTGAAATCAATTAAAAAAAACTGGATAAAGATAAGAAATTGAAACGGCAAGCTGAGCGCCTTAATTCACAATTCAAGCTTTGACCCAGATTTTTTGTCTAAGCCAAAAACCATTGATGATGCCGCAAATCTTGCCAAAATTGTTTCGAAACTTCCCCCTCTTGTTGGAAATCTTATTTTGTTTCACCTTTGAATCTTTTTTGCATCAATGGGTGGATTTTTTTCCGATAATATCGTTTCCCATGCCAATTCTGGTAAGTCCATATTAAACGGAACTGCCAGGGCAGATCCGGTGTCCAGAATTTGTCGGGAATTTTTTCAGGTGCCAGGCCTTTTTGTTTTAAGTCTAAATCCGCTATCACAAACCCGTTTCCATCCGCATGTTCCATATGCGCCAATTGTTTGCCGGCACCGTCGACAATTTGTGTTTCCCCTAATAAATAGGTGTTGTAAGGAAATCCGGGCAACAGCGGCAGGTTACCCTCAACATCTCCGGCGTGGGCTGCATGCACAACCGGCACGCCCAGCATTCGGGCAAAGCGGGGGATGGTCGCTTTCAATAAAGTCAGGTTTCCATCATGAAGGCGTCGCGGCATGAAGGGCAGCCGTTTTTCTGACAGGGTCCACCAGCATGAGCCGCCGACCACGAGATCAACCCGGTTAAGCAGCCGTCGTGCGGTCATGGTCCGTATATATTCCCAGCATAAACTAACCCCCACATTTAAAGACGGTGTTTCTAATATTCCGTCATCCGATCCACCCACATAGTAGCAGTTTTCCCACATGGTGGGCAGGTCCTTGTCATGAAAATAGGTGGTGCCGTCCGGCATGGCCAAAACAAACGTATTATAGCAGTCGTTGTTTTTCCAGGCGATATACGATCCGCCCACGATGCCATCATGGGTTTTTGCAAGTGATTTCAGCATTTCCATGGCAGGACCGTTTAATGGGAGTGCGGCGTTTTCCATTTTACGGCTAAACCCCATCGAAGATGTGAAAAATTCCGGCAAAATCACCCACTCGGCCCCAGCCCGAAACGCCTCTTCGGCAAGCCCTTGCGCGAGTTTCAGATTGGCTTTAACATCGGCTAAAACAGCTTTCATTTGAACGGCTGCAATTTTCATTGGCACTATCCCCCTAGGTGTTTTAAAGTGTGAAATCCTGGTTTCATTTCCTGTATTGCTGTTTTCGGCTTCATCAAAGGAAACTCTGATTATCAATTTTTAAGCAAACAAACGGTCAAATTTCAAAAAATATACAAAAAATAATCTTATTATATGTATAATAAACAGATGTTTTTTAGTCAACACAAATGGGATGCTTGCAAATGGGATGCTTGGGGTCGCACCTTGATTTAAGGCTTATAGCTCTGGTTTTAACGGCGGTTATTGATTTTTCTTTAACCGCCGTTTTCTTTTGGGGCGGTGGGTGGGTGATCATAAAATCAGCCGGCCGCTGTCCTTCTGCCTTCGCACTGCCTAGTATCATGAAATAGGAGTTGGGAATTTTAGGTAGCGCTTACTATTAAAATCATTCCTTCAATGAAGAAGCCAATAGCGATTTGGATGTTTTTTCAAAATAAGTCACCAATTCTCAAAGATGTCTAAACACACCCTACATTGGACTTTCTGCGAAGCCATCATGTTTTGCCCAAAAGATGCCGCAACGCACCCTCCAGATCCGGATGCCTGAAAGAATATCCTGTTTCCGAAAGGACTCCGGGTTTCACCCGTGTGCTCGAAAGAATAGTTTCACGTCCCATTTCCCCGAAAAAAGTGTTAACGGCAAGTGCGGGTACGGTAAAGCAGGCAGGTCGGGAAAGGACTTTGGCAAGGACATGGGTAAATTCCTTGTTTGTCGCAGGGCTAGGCACGACCAGATTCACCGGTCCTGATATTTTTTCTTCAAACAATACATGATATATGGCGCCGACAGCATCATCAATGCCGATCCAGCTCATATACTGTTTTCCGGTTGAAATTTTGCCGCCGATTCCCATTTGAAATGGTAAAAGCAGTTTTCCCAGCGCTCCGCCCTGTGGAGAAAGAACAATACCAATGCGAAGGCTGGTTGTCCGGATACCGGCCTGGACTGCTGCATCCGTCGATGTTTCCCACATGTGGCAGACCTCAGAGATAAAATCTTTGCCGGGTTTATCGGATTCATCTAACAGTATGTTTTCCCTGTGCCCGTAATATCCTATGGCCGAAGCAGACAGAAATACCCTGGGCGGGCTTTTCATTTTAGATATGGTTTCCGAAATCAGGCGGGTACTCTGCACCCGGCTGTCAATAATTCGTTTCTTTTTTTCCCGGGTCCAATGTCCTTCCCCGATATTTTCCCCGGACAAATGGATAACCGCATCAATAGGTCCTGCATTATCAAGGTCCAATCTGCCGTTTGCAGGATCCCATTGGATTTCCCCCCTTTTTTTGTTCGGAGGACGCCGGACCAGCTGCATCACATGGTGGCCACCGGTGGTCAGGAATGGAATAAGGGTGGAACCGAGAAGGCCGCTGGCACCGGATATCAAGATTCGTAAAGGGTTCTTTTGTTTGTGGGACAGATGATCAGCTATATCGGCGGTGGTTGTATTGTGTCGATACGTAAAAATCTGCTTCAGTTTTTTTTCAACAAACGGTTTCATCACTACGGTTCCTAATGGATGAAAAGGAAGCGCATATTCTATGGAGTCTTCAAGAATACATTTTGTCCGGTCAAGATCTTTAAACCGGTGGGTATGTATCCATTTCGAAAAAGGCCCTTTTACCTGTAAGTCTTTAAATGAAATGTTTTCCTGGTAATCCACATGTCGGGCATGCCATTTTATCGGAATCGGACCGGCTGCGAGTCTCATCTTCACTTCTGCGCCGATATGAATTCCACCGGTTTGGGAGATGATTTCAAGGGGGTCCCAGGGAGGACTCAGCCGTTCAATGGCACCGGGGCGGGCATGCCACTTGAAAACTTCTTCAACCGGCGCATTAATTTCTGATTGCTTTTTAAATATTTTTGTTTTCATGGTTTGATTTACCGCATGTACATACTTTTTTTTCGTTTTTGGAATTGTTGTTTAAGCACATCCTGCATCGCGTATCACTGCACATCTGACAGGAAAAGCAATCCGGGCATTTGTTTTTTTTCTGCGTGTCCGGCTGTTTTTCAGGGATATATACTTTGCCGGGCAGGCCTTTGATTTCAACAAACGGCATCATCACTCCCTTTGATTTTCAGGGAATACGAATCTCTTTTTTCCGCAAAAAACCATCAAATCATCACCTCTTGCACAAGCAAGGGTCATGTTGACGGCGCGGGCCAGGTCGACCCCGAGCGATGTGGGGCGGGAAACTCCGATAAGCATTTCAAGCCCGGCCCGGGCAGCTTTCTGGACCAATTCATAGCTTAACCGTGAAGACATGACTCCAAAGCGGGCATCTGAAATTTTATTGTCCATGAAGGTTTTGCCGATAGCCTTGTCAAGGGCATTATGACGGCCAACATCTTCTGCGGATGCAAGAACCTGAAAGTCCTTATCAAATATTAAAGCCGCATGAGCGCTGCGGGTTTTTTTGTGAATCGGCTGGAATGAGGAAAGCCGTTCGGAACAAGCCCTCACCTGGTCAGGGGAGATTCTTAATTTGTTTTTAACCGGGGTGGTAATCTGGTGAAGGTCGTCAACCACTTCTTTGCCGCATATGCCGCAACTGCTCTGGCTGACAAATCCTCTGCGGTCTAAAAGGTCAACCACTTTATTTTTTCGTTCGTCCGTGAGTGTCACCGTAGCAACATTCGTATTTTCTTCAGTACAGAAACCGATGGTTACGATATCTTCGGGTGAGTCAATCAGTCCCTCGGCCAGACAGAATCCGGCCACATGCGCGATCTCGTCCCCAGGCGTCCGCATCACCACGGAGTAGGGGTTGCCTTCAATCCTTATGGACAGTGGTTCTTCGATAATCAGCGGTTGCGTTTGAGACGATTGCTCATTTTTTTTGAAATAAGTAATGGCAATAGTTTTTGATTCGTTCATGGTTGACATGTAAACTCCTTGCATTCATTTTCAGTCAGTATATCCATGGTATAAAGAATTCGCTGTTCTTTTTCCCGCTGATCTTGTGTAAGTGTTTCCGGATGAAAATCTTGCAGTAATTCA
>JAJRPH010000328.1 GCA_024280875.1 Deltaproteobacteria bacterium
AAAAAAACCTCGCCGGAGGCGAAAAATAACAAAAAAACCGAAAACGCTATCTCAAAAAATAAAATTGCAAGTATCATATTAATAATCAAGGTGTTATATTGTAGTAAAAAAAGTTAACCGGACAGCAGTGACAATTAATCAGTAAAAAATGATTAATCCTTTGTAATCCTGCCTCAAATATCATAAATAAATATCCAATACCGATAAAGCACAACTTCCTTTAATCATCTCATTATCATTAAACTCAACTCCTATTTACGTACAACCTATTGAAATGACATTCATAAAATCTGAAATGCCTCCGCTTAAAGTTTTCTTAGGCATCAGTTCATTTCAGGCCCTGGCCATGTTTCGGCGAGGATTGTTTTATGCATTCCTGTCAATTTACCTTCGATATTTTCTTGGGCTTTCCGTCACTGAAACGACCCTGTTTGCCACATTGCCCATGGTTTTCAATATCCTTTCCCAAACGCTTATCTGGGGGCGGTTGTCTGACCGGCGCCAGCTGCGGAGAACCCTGATTTTATGGGGTTAAGGATGCGGAGCTGTCGGAACGATCCTGATCTGGGGATGTCATATTCTTGCGCCAACCCCCGGCATTTCGGGCTATGTTATCATCATAGGGTTAACAATAGTCGAAATTTTCTGGTCCATGAGCAACATCGGCTGGAGTGCCCTGATATCCGATCTTTATCCGGAAAAACAGCGCAATGCTACATTGGGATATCTGACAAGCATTGGCGGAGTAGGCCGTCTGATCGGCATCTGGATCGGGGGCCTTCTCTATGACGGGCTTGGGGCCATGTATGACGGGTGGGGATTTTATTCAGGAACCCTGTTTTTTATCCCCGCAGCCGTGATGCTGATTTCCATGATACCGGTTGCATATCTTCCGGAAGGCGGTATCCCTGAGAATGAAACCACCGGAACCAAATGCGATGCAGAGTGTCAGGCAACATCTTTAAGGATGTACTGGATATTTTTAATTGCCATGGTGTTTATCAACTTCGGCCGCAACGGGGTAGTTATCATTCAGTCTCAGTACCTGTTTTTAGATACCGGTTTTAATGTTTCAAGCCGGGTTTTGAGCTATGTCTTCAATACCGAATCTGTTGCCATTATATGTTTCGGCTTACTGGCCGGACGCCTCGGCAGATGGTTTGGTGACGGCCAGAGCATTTGCATAGGTGCCTTCATCGCCATTGCCTATCTTCTGATCTATGCATTCACCAACGACCTGAAATGGATTTATTTAGCGAGTTGTTTTCGCGGCATGGCGGATGTCATCATTCTGGCCGCATCATATGCTTTTGTTTCTGTTTTAATTCCGCAGGAAAGACGGGGAACCCTTTTCGGCCTGTTTAATGCTACCCTGTTCTTATCCTGGGGAGTTGCCGGCACCCTGATTGCCGGACCCATTGTCGATCTTTTATTTCACATGGGAGTCAGTCAGGTACTGGCCTACCGGGCAGCTTATTTATCCGGCCTTGTGATGGTTGTTATCGGTTTATCCATCTTAGCTTTTCTGGTATTTGTACTTCTGCCGAAAACCGGGAGTTCAGCACAAAGGGGGCAAACTTGAAAAAAAGACTCAAATTCTCCAGAGAAGAAATCAGCTGGATTTTATATGATGTAGGAAACTCCGCTTTTGTCCTGGTGATGGTGACGGCCATTATGCCCATTTTTTTCAAGGATTTTGCGGCCCATGGAATCCCGGATGCTGTTTCAACGGCTCACTGGGGATTTGCCAACTCAACTGCTTCTTTATTTTTAGCCATTCTTTCTCCCCTGCTGGGAACTTTTGCTGATTATAAAAACCTTAAGATCAAATTCTTTGCCGCATTTCTGGTAATCGGAATAGGATTTACATTGCTCCTGACAACGGTGAGTGAAGGCCAGTGGCTGCTCTGTCTGTGCCTTTATGTGTTTGCCCGGGTGGGATGGGCCGGTGCGAATATTTTTTACGATGCATTTATCGTGGATGTGACCCCAAAAGAGAGAATGGACCGGATTTCTTCCAGCGGTTATGCCTGGGGTTACATCGGCAGTGTGATTCCGTTTCTGGTAATCATCGCAATGATTATGACAGCTCATGACAAATCCGGTGCTGCCCTTCCCGTTTTTCAGACAAAAATCGGATTTATGGTGGTTGCCGCCTGGTGGCTTGTTTTTTCCATCCCGATCGTCAGGAATGTCAAACAATGCCATTTTATCCCCCCCTCTTCCTCACCGATTTCAGAAAGCTTTAACCGCTTATGGCAGACGTTTAAGGAGATACGTAAACACAAACAGACGTTTTTATTCCTTGGCGCTTATTTTTTTTATATCGATGGCGTGGGCACGGTCATCAGCATGTCAACCGCTTATGGACGCGATCTGGGATTTAGCGTAACACTGCTGATCGCGGTCATTCTATTTATCCAAATAATCGCGTTCCCCTTTGCACTTTTTTACGGAAAACTGGCCAAGGTATTTTCCGCCAAAAACATGCTGCTGACCGGCATATTTATCTATTGTATCATTACCCTGATCGCCTTTTTACTCCCTGCCATTAGTGATGATTCCATAAAAACAGCCGTGTTCTGGGGTATCGCTTTTCTCATTGGAACTTCCATGGGCGGCATCCAGGCGCTGAGCCGCAGTTTTTACGGCAAACTGATTCCACCTGAAAAAAGTGCGGAATTTTTCGGATTCTATAATGTGTTCGGAAAATTTGCGGCAATAACCGGCCCGTTTCTCATGGGGATTGTGGGGGTGTATTCCGGCCATTCCCGGTGGGGCGTTTTAAGCATCCTTATCTTGTTTATCATAGGGGCCTGGATACTGAGTCGGGTTGAAGATCAATATTGAAAATTGTACCCGTTCACGGGGGTATAACTGCTGATGTGCTTTCAACCAATGGCCTGTAGGCGTTCACAGGGTGCCGTAGATGCGAGGCGCCGAGTACATAGACGTATTTTGTACTTCAAGTGCTCGGCAACAAAGCAGGTGCGGTACCCTGTGAATGCTTACTGAAAATTTAAGATGAGACCCTGTTGTCCGTGGACTTCACGGACTTGATCCATTAAATGACAGTCCGGATTTGGTTTAAATTTTACCTTGATTTCCATTCCTTAGCTCTATTATACAATTAAAAAGAAAAATTAATGTATAGATAAGAGAGTAAAAAAAACTCAAAAAAAATATTAAGGAGGTTTTTTTTGGTTAAAATGACAATTACCGACTTTTTGAAGGACCGAGCCACTAGAAACGCAGACGACCTGGCCTTTCGGTTTATGGGCAACGGCGAATTGGACGGGCCGATCACAGAGTGGACCTTCTCCGAACTCTATCACCAGAGTGCCGGAGTGGCTGAAGACTTGATTGAACAAGGTCTCGCGGGTTCGAGCGTCCTGCTCGTCTTTCCGCCGGGGCTCGACTTCGTGAAGGCGTTCTTCGGCTGCCTCCTCGCAGGGGCACTGGCGGTTCCTGTCCCGCTACCCAATCCCCGCAGCAAAAACCCTCTCGGTAGGATCCTAAACACCGCCCGGGCCTGCGGTGCTTCGACTGTCTTGACCGATCAGCAATTGGCAGCGATGGCCGAGTCGATGGGGGCCTCCGAGCTACCTGTTTCCTTTAAAGCGGTGACCGACCGTGTTGCGACCGACTGGGCTGGCCCTCGGGCTGAGATGAACGAGGTCGCTTACTTGCAGTTCACGTCAGGCTCCACCGGTTACCCCAAAGGGGTCGCTGTCAGCCACGCCAACGCCGTGTCGAACATCCGCGTGATGGGTGAGATGCTGCGACTTAATTCGACGAAACCAGCGATGGTGTGGGCCCCTCACTACCACGACCTGTGCCTGGTCGGACACGTGATGGGCCCGGTGTACTATGGGTACGAGTCCACACTGATGTCTCCTATGGAGTTTCTCTTAAAGCCGGTGCGGTGGCTGCGCGCGATGAGTCACTACAAGATCGCCAACACCGCCTGCCCGAACTTCGGCTACGAGTACTCGGCGCGGCGGATCAAGCCCGAAGAGTGCGAGGGTCTTGACCTGAGCCATTGGCTAATAGCGGGAAATGGGGGAGAGCCAGTCCTTCAACAGACGCTGGAAGCATTCATCAATAAATTCGGGCCCCACGGGTTTCGGCCGCAGACCTTCATGCCCTGCTATGGCATGGCCGAGTCCGTGCTCTTCGTGGCTGGGCTGAAGTCGATGTCACAGCCTCCTAAGGTGCTCACGCTGAGCGCAACGGACTTGGAGAAGCACACCGTCCGAGTCTTGGCTGACAACGAGCCCGGCGAGCGCAATGTAGTAAGTTGCGGAAGTCCAGGATACGGCCACCGGGTGATTGCCGTAGACCCCGTCACGCTCAACCCGTCCAATCCCAACCAGATTGGCGAGCTGTGGGTGCAAGGCCCCAGTGTGCCCAGCGGCTACTGGGGACTGCCGGAGGAATCCGCAGCCACATTTGAGGGGCGTCTCGCCGACACGAACGAGGGACCCTTTCTCCGCACCGGAGACCTGGGCTTTGTTGCGGATGGCGAGATCTATCTGACCGGCCGCTTGAAGGACCTGATTATCATCGCCGGACGAAACCACTACCCGAGTGACATCGAACTCACCGTGCAGCGATCCGGCGCTCCGGTTCGCATGGGGGCCTGCGTGGCCATCTCGGAGCGTATCGACGGTGTCGAAGAGCTTGTTATTGTTGCAGAGGTGGATAAACGCCGGCTTCCTGCCGATGCTCAGTCCGATGGCCCGGGAACGGAATCTCTAAATGAGTTCTGGGCCTCGGCCGTAAAGACTGTCCAGGGTGCAGTCTCCAGGGGGCACGGCCTGTCGGTACGATCCGTGGTGTTCGTGGAGCCTCGGAGTCTCGAGAAGACCTCCAGCGGCAAGCCGCGGCGGCAGCACTACCAAAAACTTTTCATCAAGGGGGATCTCGCTGTGCTTCATGAGAAACGGTCGCCCCAGACCGTATGACCATAGTGAAAGGACAATTAATGAGCAGAATGCTTAAAAAAACGATTAGTTCAAACTGGTTCCATGGTTTTGTTTACCGATTTATCCGCCTTTACGCGTCGACATTCCGTTTAACCGTAAAAAATGAAGATGAATGGATGGATTATTTAAAAAAAGGCGGAAGAGTGTTGCTGTGTGTATGGCACCAACAGTTTTTTTCAGCAATCCATTACTTTAAAACCTATAAGAAATACGCACCCGGCCTGATGATCAGCAGGAGTGCAGACGGCGACCTGATTGCCGGAGTCGCCAGCCGGACCGGATGGCGGCCCGCGCGGGGCAGCTCGTCAAAAGGAGGAAAAAGCGCCATGATGGAAGTGATCAGTCATTTAAAAGAAACCGGTCTGGCTGCCCATATTATGGACGGACCCCGGGGACCAATCGGCAAAGACAAGGCCGGCGCAATCAGCATCGCCCTGGCAGCTGATGCTGTGATCGTTCCTTTTTATCTTTCTGCGGACAAGGCCTGGTATTCCAACAGCTGGGATAAATTTTTCATCCCCAAGCCTTTTGCCAGGGTGACCTTAACATATGACCGTATGATCCCGCTAACTAAACCCGGCATTGAAAAGGACTTTGAAGCACTGAGATCTCAAGTCGAAAATATCATGATTGAAAAACTGAAAGTCATTAAATAGATTTTCAAACCCTTTTTAAAGCAAGGAAAAAAATGCACTTATTTAATCAGGATATTTCACTCACAAAAAAATCGCCCGATGTTTTTGAAACAAAAATAAGCAAAAACTGGTCGATTAACGGGAACCCTAACGGCGGCTATCTTATGGCGATATTAACCAATGTCATGCTGCAGAGCAGTCACAAAAAATCCGTTGTCATCAGCACCGCAACATATCTGGCGAAAACGATGCCGGGAAAAGCAGAAATTTTCATTGAGAATATCGGGCTTTCAAATCATTTTGACCGGTGGCAGGCCAGACTGATTCAGGACGGAAAGGAGAAAATCCGGGCTTTTGGAACATTTTCTGACCACCAGGACGACCATACGGAAAAGCGATATGAAAAATCAGCACCAAATCTGGCGGCAAAAGAAGACTGTATTCAAATTCCGCCCATGGGCGAATACACGGTTTACGAGAACATGGATGTACGCCTGGATCACGGATGCGCCGGATGGTTTACCGGGTCTTTGATCGATATTTCCGAACACAAAGGCTGGATTAAGTTTCAAAATGACCGTCCGTTTGATGCATTGTCCCTACTTTTAGCCGCCGACGCATTCCCTCCCCCGGTCTTTACAAGCCAGGGAATGATTGCCTGGGTGCCGACAATTGAGTTTTCAGTCAATATCCGCAACATCCCGAAAACCCCATGGCTGAAATGTATTTTTCGCTCTCATTTTATTAATAACGGAATCGTAGAAGAAGACGGCGAAATATGGGATGAGAACAATGAACTGGTTGCCATTTCCAGGCAAATTGCGCAATTTAGGAAAAAACAGACCAAACCGGCATAACCCGGTTAACATTTATCCAATCTAAATTACTTTTAACGTAAACGGAGGTATTATTATGTCAGCAAACCAATGGAGCACCCCGCCGGAAATGCAGATTGACCCGGCAAAAACATACAAGATCGTCATGGACACCACCAAGGGGGAAATCGAACTGGAACTTTATCCGGAACACGCGCCCAAAACCGTTAACAATTTTGTCTTTCTGGCCAAAGAAGGTTATTATGACGGGATCAGCTTTCACCGGGTCATCAGCAACTTCATGGTCCAGGGCGGCGATCCCACGGGTTCCGGAAGTGGTGGGCCTGGTTACAAGTTTGAAGATGAATTTACAGGAAATCCCCTGACTCATGAAAGATGTGTCATCTCCATGGCCAATGCCGGACCGGGTACCAACGGCAGCCAGTTCTTTATCACCCATTCTCCCCAGCCCCATTTGAACGGAAAACACACGGTTTTCGGAAAGGTTGTAAAGGGAGATGATGTTGTGGATGCCCTCGTACAAGGTGACAAAATGAATAAGGTTACTGCAAGCGAAAAATAGAACTGTTTTTTTGGGAAGTGGAAGAAATTAATATACCGGAATTGCGCCGCATTTTTGGTCGTATTCAAGGCGCGTCAACAGGCGCATAACGCGTTATGTAACTATTGATGCAACGAAGAAGACTATTAAAAAGGCAAGCAAGTTTGGTATATTAATTTTTGGAAATTCCCTTAATGGACTCCCCGGGTTTCTTTTATTGTCCAGATAAAGATAAGAGGGATAAAAAGCAGGGTCAAAAGGGTGCCGACAAGCAGGCCTCCAATGGCTACTGCCCCGAGGGGTGCCAACCGTTCCAGGCCGATGGCGGAACCGAGTGCAACCGGCAGCATCCCGGCCGCCACGGCAAAAGCGGTCATCAGGACCGGACGGGTGCGGATACGGATACTTTCGAGCATGGCCTCTCTTTTCCCCATCCCTTCGTCCATTTTTTCCCGGGCAAAATGGATGAGCAAAATTGCGTTGTTGACAATGATGCCGGAGAGAAGAATAAAGCCCATCATCGCCGGCATGGAGACATGATAACCCAGCAGCAGCAACGTCCATGCGGCGCCGATGATGGTCAGGGGAATGGAGAGTACAATCATCAGGGAGACCTTAACCGAGTCAAAAAAAGTGATCAGGGTGAAAAAAATCAGAACAACGGCAAAGCCGATGGCCCGGGCCATTCGCCCGGCGGCATTTTTGAACTCCTTGATGTCGCCCACCTGTTCCATGGTCACTGATGGCGGCAGGATCGTCCCTTTGAAACTTTGTTCAAAATCATCCATGATATGGGAAATAGCGGCTTTCTCGCGATACCCGTAGACATTGAGGGTATAGTTGAGACCTTCCCTGTTGATGACCCCGGGCTCAAAATCCCGGGTCACCGTGGCCAAAGCGCCCAGGGGTATTTTTTCTCCTTTTGGCGTGTCAATTAAAATGGTGGAAAGAAGTTCAAGCCGATCCCGTTGTGTGGTCGGCAACCAGACCCGTACCCCGAAATCAATGCTGTTTGCGGCGGGAAAGGTTGCAACCAGTGCACCGCGCAGCAGGACCTGGAGCTGTGAACTGATATCCGAATTTTTCAGGCCGTAGAAAGCAGCCCGTTCCCTGTTGATCGCCAGATTATAGACAGTTTTATCCATATCCCAGGTTCTGGAAACCGAGACCACGCCGCGGGTTTCATACAGTGCTTTTTCCACCTGCTTACCGGCACGGATCAGGTCATCAAAATCAGAACCAGAAAGCATAACATCAATATTGGCGCGGATACTGGATAATGCGGTGGCCCCGTAATCCACGACATCGAGCCTCTTAACATTCTCGATTTCAGCCAGCTGGGCTCGCAAACGATGTTCAATATCCCAGACAGACTCTTCACGTTCATAGCGGTCCACATAAGTAGCGGTAATGGCAATATGGTCGATACCGGAACCGCTGCCGATGCTCAGAACACCGGCTTCGCTGCCGATAGTTGAAGAAAGGTACTCCAGCTCACCATTTGCCGTGACTATTTTATTGACCTCCCGGACAATTTCCCTGCTTGCCGCAATGGGTAGATTGGGATCTGTGGTGATATTGATCCTGATTCCGCCGGTATCCATGGGCGGCATGAGTTCCCTGCCGACCGTGGGCATCACCCCCCGGGCACTGATGATAAACGACAACAATAATACAGCAAAATAGGCAACGGCCACGGTTCTACGCCCAAGAGCTGCATCAACCGCGCGCGCAAAAAAGCTCTGTACAGCTTCATTGGCTCTGCTTGTGATGCGGTGAAAAAATGCTTCTAAACGTAAAAGAAGGGGATGGTCCAAGGTTAGTATCTTGAGCGACAACAACGGCACCGCTGTAATGGAGATGATATACGAGGCTGTCAGGGCCAGGAGCAGGGTGGCGGTCAGCGGCCGAAAAACCGTCTGCGGATAGCCGCCAACAAAAAGAATCGGAGCCAGGGCAATCATGGTGGTGACGGTTCCGGAAAGATCGGCAAACATAATTTCCTTGGTACCCGCCATAACAGCTTTGTGAATCTCAGCACCCAACTCCCGGTAATGACGTTCAATATTTTCCATCACCACCACCGCGTCATCAAGCAGCAGGCCAAGGGCCAGAATGATGCCGGTCAGGGTCACCACATTAAACTCAATACCCACCAGCCACATCAGGGCAACGGTTGTGGCATACACCAAAGGAATGGTGACCAGGACCACCAGCACCTGTCTGAAGCTCGCCAGAAAGAGAAACACCACAAAGGTTGACATGAAAATGGCGTCACGCAGGGACTCGAACATATTCTCGGTGGACTGGACAATAATATCTTTCTGGGTATCGGTGATCTCGAAACAAAGCCCTGGGTACGTTGCCTTGATTTTGGCAAGTTCGCTTTCTACGCCATCAATGGTTCGCACCACATCGCTGTCCAGCCCGCGCTGCACGGCCAGGGCAATGGCCTCTTTACTGTTGCCGTAATAGCCGGCACTATTTTCGTAATGCCCGAAATAGATATCCGCCACATCAGCAAGGGTGATATCAGCAGTCAAGCGCAGAGATTTCAGTCCGTTGATGCTCTCTTCCCGGGCGGGTGATTTAAGGAGATAACGGCTTTTATCGCTGGTAATAAAACCAATGGCATAATCCTGGTTATTGGACTGCAAGACGGCCAGCACCCGTCCAATGCTTAAACCGTATCGGTCCAGTTTTTCTTTGTCGACAATGATCTGGATCTCTTTTTTATAGCCGCCAAATACATCCACATTAGCGACACCCGGGAGCTTGATGAGCCTCTGTTTTAACGTGTTTTCCGAAAGCTGACGAACATCCTCCAGCGGCATGGCATTTTCAGGGCTTACGGCAATAACGATAATGGGCGCTGTGGCTGCGGATATTTTATGAACCTGTGGCTCAAGGATGTCTGACGGCAGGGAAGAACGGATCTTGGACAGAGAATTGGTCACATCACTGGCCGCCATTTCGAGGTCCTTGCTGTATTCAAATTCGGCGCGGATGACACTGACCTCGTCGATGGTGGTGGAGAAGACGCGGCGGACCTTCTCCAGGGAATAGAGTTCCTCTTCCACCGGAACGCTAACATTGGCGGCAATAGTCTTTGCCGACCCGCCTGGCTGAACGATGACAACGGCAATCTCGGGATAGTTGGACTCTGGAAAGAGTTTTCGATCAATGCTGTTGTATCCCATGATCCCCAGAAACAGAAAAAGGGTCAGTAACGAGTAGATAACATAGGGACGCCCCAGCAGACGTTCAATCCAGCTGTTATTCATTTTTCTCCCCTGCCAAAACCTTAATACGGCCCCCGGCACTGCCCCGAATACTGCCCCCAACACTACCATTGCTGGGAAGCAGACTCAGTTTAGCTTCGGAGGCCACGGCAACAGGAAATGTCACACACGGATCAATCATGGCAAACTCTTTGTCCTGC
>JAJRPH010000329.1 GCA_024280875.1 Deltaproteobacteria bacterium
GCAGAATTTTTGGTCGTATTCAAGGCGCGTCAACAGGCGCATAACGTGTTATGTAACTGTTGACGCAACGAAGAAGACGACCAAAAAGGCAAGTAAGTTTGGTATATTAATTTTTGGAAGTTCCCTAAATACCGCTTGGTTTCCATCAAGAGCAAGGATTTAACTAAAATCCTTGTTTTGCGCCAAACTTGACGTGGAGGATATCACATTGAAAAAAATGGTAGTTGCAGTCCTGGTAACCGGATTAATATCCCTGATTCTTTCTACAAACAGTCATAGTGAATCTATAACCGAAATTATCAATTCCTCACCGGACATTACCAGCCATCAGGACAAAGCATCGGGTTCCGTGGTTGATTCACAGGGTGTGACATATTACGCAATTCAAATCGGCGTGTTTCTTGACGAAAAAGATGCGGAAAATAAAATAATTGAATTTAATGAATCAGGCTATGAACCTTATATTTTCCAGTCTTTAAACTCGAAAAATCAAAATCTTTATGCCGTTAGAATCGGAAAGTTTGATGATTATAAAACCGCTACAGATAAGCTGATTGAAATTGAATCAAATTTCAAAATTTCAGCTTTAGTTACTTATTTTGACTCATTATCCCCTGTTTCAACGGCGGATACATCGTCTTATCGTCAACTCGCCGCCGCTGAAGAATCTGTAAAACCAATGACTAAACCTGAAGTTTCTCCCCCGCCGTTGTCATCATATGAGACGGATCAGCCTGAATCCTATGAACCGGCAACTATGGCGACCCTACAAAAGAAAATACAAATGCTTGAAAATGAGATGAATCTTTTGAGAGATGAATCTGATGTCCGCAAAAATCTTAAAATTACTGAAGAGGAAGGAAAAAAAGAGGGTGAAGATATTCTTGAAGCAGCCGGCAGGGAGTACACGTTGACTCAATCGGGCACCTTAAAATTCACTTACGGTTTTACTTATGGATACAGTGAATATGATGCGATAAAGGAATCTGTGAGGGTTGAAGATGTAGCCAATCATACCATCTCCAATTCATTTGGTGTATCCTATGGCTTAAAAGACAATATATCCGTTGGTGTCCACATACCATTTGTTTACAAGTATGATCGTGTCGGAACGATTGAATCCAAGGATATCACCGATTTGGGTAATCTCGGATTAAGCTGGCAGTTTCAGCCTATAAAAAGCGGCGGCGATCTGCCGACAATTATTATCAACGGCAATTTCAGCGTACCGGTTGGCCGAAGTCCTTATGAAATTCAGTACGGCGAAGAGTTATCTACGAGTAGCGGTATATTCTCCGCTGGACTCGGCCTATCTGTCAGCCAGGTCTCTGACCCGGTTGTTGTTTTTAGCAGCCTGAGCTTAAGCTATCCATTAACAATGACAAATATCAACCAGAAGCGCCCCGAAGGCGTTCTTGATGAAGTTGACCAGGGCATGGGCATCGGTTTAGGCGTGGGTATGGGATATGCCCTGTCATATAAACTGAATTTGAATGTCAGCTTTGGATACTCATACAGCTTTGAAACAAAATATAAATATAAAGACAATATATCCGCTTCAACCGGAACCGGTGCGTCCGCAAATTTAAATCTGGGTGTTGGCTATAAAATCAGCCGGAAACAGAATTTGAACTTTAGAATCGGACTCCCTGTTACGCAAAGCCGTCAATTTACATTTTCATTATCCACCCCTGTTAATTTTGAATTATAAGCTTACTGAGCCAGTCTTTTTTTCAGACCATCCCGCAGGAAGGTGCTCAGAGGAGACTATGAGTTGTTAAAGTTTATTATTAAGTCATGCTCCCTGATATTTTTTATCAGCATGTGGTTCTTTCTGTGTTGTCCATCAACCTGTTTTGCCACTTTTGTCGAACAAATGGCAATATGCGCCAAAACAATATCCATGGCAAACACCTGTACGGCTGACCCGCCGGGAATTAATTCAATTCATTGCAATCCGGCCGGACTGTCCAAGCTGGACGCTGGAAAAATGTTTTCACAGGGTTTTACACTGCCGTGGCTTATGATTACCCATAAATTTGAAGCAGATCCCGATTTTAAAGGATTTTTCGGCCAATGGGGCCCGCAGGAAGGTCAGGAGCATGATCCGGTTGCCGGGACCCAAGACACCAACAGTAGCGGCGTTTTATATTTACCCATTTATGATGACACCGTTAATTTTTTGGCCGGTCCGACTGCCGGTCTTTCTTCACGCAAACCCGGATCTAAATGGACCTTTGCGGTTGGCAATTATGCACCCTTTGCAGGCGGCATGAACCATAAAAGTGACAGTCCCTGTAATTATGGCGTGCGAACTCTATATCTTCAGCATTTGATTTACGCATCACCCGCTGTCAGCTTCCAGGCAACACCGACCCTTTCCCTTGGCATGAGTGTCGGCGCAGGGCAGACAGCCTTGGGGGTCCGCCTGAACATGCGGTCCCCCAATGAACTGGTGGCTTTGACACGAGTGCTGGGGGATGCTACTAAAGATCTTGAGATTCCGGTACTTTCAGAACTCACCCTTCCCCCACCCTGGTTTGGCGGTGGGATTGGACCGTATGATCAGATTGCCACATTTGATTTTCAGGCCCGGGATGATTTTTCTCCGAATTATAACCTGGGATTACTGTGGGCACCTAGAAAATGGTTTACTTTCGGGCTGGTATACCAGAGCGAAATCACTTCCCACCTAACTGGTGGATATAACTTTAGATACGGTGATGAATTTCAAAGCATGATGAACTGGATGGGCAGTTCCCCGCTCCTTCTCATGACTAGTGCCATGTTCTCACTGCCAACCAAGGGCATCCCTTCTCAAAGCGGCACACTCACTGCAATCCAGAAATTTCCCCAACGGATACAGGCAGGGATTTCTTTCAAACCGACCAAGCGCCTTAAAGTTCTTTTTGACATTCACTGGGCCAACTGGTCCGTCATTAAGGAAGATAACTTTCAAACCGACCAGGATATCCAGCTGTTACAGCTGGTAAAAATGCTCGGATACACCGGCGGACACAGAAACCTAATTATTAAGCGGGATCTTGCAGATACCCTTCACTGGAGTACAGCTTTGGAATACCAGCTGAATCGAAAAGTCGAATTACGATGCGGCTATGAATTCAGGCCCACATCCATTCAGGATGAATTGTATGACTCACAGTATTTCATTCCGGATCTTCATAATGTCGGTATTGGCGCCGGCATTAAACTTCCCCATGGCGTGACTTTGGATGTCGGGCTGAGCTGTCTTTTCAACCCTTCTAAAAAAACCCCCAACAACACCAGTACCAATACAAATTCAACTGATTTCTGGAATCCGGTTTACAACCCCTATGCCGGTTTGGATATTGAACAGAAAACTTATATATGGATGCTTTCGGCCGGCGTTACAATGCCGTTTCATGCCTTTATCGAACATCAGAAGCATTTGATGCACAAACAGCAGGAGGCAATCCACCATCTGATCGAACTGCTGAAAAAACCGTTTGAATTCTTAAAGAAATCACCTGCTGCCGAAACGATAAAAGATGAATGAAAGCCTAAAACAGACGCATCTGATAATGATCAAAATAGCCCGGATACCGCTTCTGAAAAAAAATAGTAAACGCAAAATTTTTTGATTTTGCCATTGCCACTTTTTTGGCTCTAATTGGTGGATTACGCTTCGCTAATCCACCCTACGGTACAGGGTTTCCTTGTAGGGCGGATTAGCGAAGCGTAATCCGCCGATCGAAGCGTAATCCGCCACCTCATGCCATTATAATTCAACCAGCTATTGACAACATTTGTCGACACCTAATATGATTCAATTTGTTTTGCAAGTCTTCTGATTTCAAATGACATCACAATTAAATATCTAAAAACAAGGAGCTCCTGTAAATTATGTGGAGAAGAACAATTATAATCCGGATTATGTTTATTTTCTCACTCTTTTTTATCAATTATGCTGCTGCTGACACTTCTGCTATCCAGGCATTGCCCCATGAACAAATTATATCATTGGGTCGTGTGCCGGACGGTCTTTCGTTAATTCGAAAATCCCTGAAATTCACTCCTGATTTAAAAAACGTAACATATGTCATGTTTAATAAAAAAAAAAGAAAATTTTGTCATACTGAATAATTCATCCAGTCCGCCTTACTATGCGGTTCGTCCCGGAACACCTTTTTTTGTGCCTGAAATAGACAGACAGGCA
>JAJRPH010000330.1 GCA_024280875.1 Deltaproteobacteria bacterium
AGTGGTTTCATTACACAGCCTTTATTCGCTGCTTTTTCACCATGTGCAGATAAGATTTGCGAATTTTAGACACAAAATTATTATCTTTTGGCACGAACTTTTTCTTGTTAAAGAGAAAAACTATGTATTGATAAAAGTTCCTGATAGCAAAGCGTATCATCGGGAACGTAAATAGCGCTTTCATTACGCCTGCAATATCTTCAGGTTGCAGGGTTATTACAAACTCCCAGGTAACCGGACTTTGCATTTTACCAATAATAAGCACATTGCTGGAATCAGGATCCTGTATTGTTCGGTAATGCCTGAAATCCATATATATCTCAGTTTGTCCCAATCCTTTTGACCAAAGCAACATAGTCATCTCCTTTTAATTGATTAAATAATGCCCGCCCATAAATGGCTATTTTGTCGGTTTCGGCAAATACGCTGCACTGTGAGGTAGGCCAGATCCCGTGCCTCCCCGAGAGCCTCTATGCGGCTGCAGGCTTCGGACAGTACTATCCTGGCGGCACAATTCACGAAGCATGCCGTTTAATGCCTGTGAGTTTTTACAGCCGATATGTCCGGTGACCCATAACATGTCGATACTAAAATGCTTGATGATGTGAAAAATATCATTCAGAAAATTTTCAGCCGGCCCCCGCGTATGCCGCGCCATGGGACCGGACATGATCGTTTTCGCCAGACCTCGCAGCACGGTATCGGGAGTTTCGGTATCGATCATCGGGACCCGGTTGAAAGTCATGCTGCCCATGATCAGTGATATGCCGTAAGCCTTCTCCGCCCAGTTGAAAAGAGCTATAAATGGAGTAACGGCGGATTCCACAGCAGGGCGCGGTAGCGTTCGGGATTGATCGCAGATATTCCCTCCTCCAGGTTCCGCTTCCCCATATCCACGGATAGCGCCTTAAAGCCCGGATCGTATTGAAAGGACCGTATTTGATTATCAATATAATGATCCTTGTCCAGTTGATCAGGTAATATTTACAATAAACAGCCGCACATGGTCTCAACTCGCGGCAAAAACCAGCCGCCTAAAAACTCATAGCGGTCATCCATGGCATATTCGAGCAGACTTCGGGGATAGGAGCAGGAGCAGATGACTTTCGAAAGATAGATATCGGCGATCTCCGTGCCGGCAATACTCGGCGCTCGAACGCGTACCGGCACGAGCTCGTCAACGGAAAGGATCACCCGAGGAACATAACTGCAGGTGTAGCCGATGGGAATCCTCCCGTCCGCCACCGCTTTTTCAAGCAGATCGTTTTCCGGTTCACTGATGATCTCTCCCAAGATCGACTGCCACGTGTTGAACTACATTTTGATATTCTCGCTTAGCCTGAATTTCTACACCAAAGGTACGCCGGAGAAGCGCGATATGCTTTCCCCTTCATTTTTTTCGCCGTTGGCGATTTTCAATGCAAATGCCTCCTCGTTGCGTGCATACTCTTGAATGATCTTTTCAGCCATTAAGGCATTTCCTTCCTCTATATATTTGGAACAGCGCTGAAAATATGTGACATTTTTTTTTAAATCATCTGCCCTGAAAAGCAGGGAGGAGAACTGAATCCGACGGCTACTGGGCCACAATTCAATGATAAGTTGCTCAAGCAGCGGATTTTGAGCGGCTTTCAGACCAACTGAAGCATATTCGAAAATGCTGATAAAATAATTCTCTATATCGCCTCTTTCCGCAGCTTTTTCAATTTTTTTCAATGCAACTAACATGCTGTTGATATCTTCTGAGTCTGCATTTTCTGCTGCTTTGCGGGCAACAAGCCCATAAAGGACCTCGAAAATATCATAAAACCATTCAATATGTTGGGCTGTAATTTTTGTTACTCTTACTCCTTTTCGCGGAATCATTTCCACCAGTCTGTTCTTTTCAAGGATGCGAAGCGCTTCACGGACAGGACTCCGGCTGATGCCCAACTCCTCCGCAATTTTTGCTTCAAGTATTCGCTCACCCGGTTTCAATTGATTGCGGATTATTTTTTCGCTGAGTTCGCGGGTCACCAGTTCGGGAAGATTTTCGTGTGTAATAGATCTCATGGAATCCTTATTTCATTTAAAAATGATAATGTTATCGTGAGGCATAGTTGAGGTAAAACACTCACGAAATGTAAATCAGCCATCAGCCTCAGTAAATAGGGTTTCCGGACGTAGGTACAATCCTGGATTTGCCCAAACCTGATTATTTTCGGCGCAATTCGCAGCCAATGCTCACATAGGGGGAAGTAATGATCTTGAACCTTTTGGCCGCTTCTCTGACACGGTTACTATGCCAGAAATGATTTTTCCGTATATGTTTTTTGTATACTGTCGACAGTATACGCTGCTGCTTTAATTTGTCAAGCTTTTTACGGCAACGCTAACTGATTGTTCTTTTATAATAAATATAAATCCGATTCCAAAATGCCCGTCTTTGTAATAATCCCTAAGGACAAGGTTTACAGTGACAAATCGGGGGACAGTATACCTATTTCGCCAAGAAATAGGTATACTGTCCCCCGATTCAACTGCTCAGGCGCAGAATAGTTATGCCAGTTTGATGGTAACTGGTTTTGTCGGTTACCGCCCGTTAAGCATCTCAACAAACGCGCCGACCCTTGTTTTTAATTGTTCCAGGTCATCCATGCTGTAATCCGTTTCAATGGAAAGCATGGGAATGTCTTCTTTTTTCAAGGTTTTTTCGACTTTTAACGCTTCGTTGGCATAGGGCTGGCAAAACATCAGGGAATAATGAATCACACCGTCTACGTTGAGCTCCTTTGACATGGAAATGATATTTTTCAGCCGTTCGGTATTGGGCGTAAAACAGGCGCAGTCGATTTTTAAATAACGGTCGCAGATCGCATCGATCATGCCCTCTAACGTGTTCGGGGATTCATCCACCAGGTCCCGTGTATTTCTCGTTCCGATGCAGGATTCTTCGCCCACAACAACAGCATTGGAGCCTTCAACCACAAACGGGAGCTTCCAGTTGGGCACTGCCATAGGGCAGCCGGATAAGAGCAGGCGGGGAACATTATTTTCTGCAACTCCTTGCTTCTTTTGTATCCGGTCTTCGATCTCATCACATAATGAGTTGATGCTTTTGGTAAATCGTACCGGATCATCATAAAAACTTACCTGGTTGATCAGCAGGACGTCTCGCCCGGAAATCGGCACCGGCACTGCGGCCCGGAGCCGGTTTAAGCGCTGCAGAGCCCTGCGCCGGTTATTAA
>JAJRPH010000331.1 GCA_024280875.1 Deltaproteobacteria bacterium
AGTAGTTTTTATGCAGATTGTCGCCTTCAACATTGAACCAGATGGCGTTAAATGTTTTGTTCGACTTGGAACTGCGTTGTCTTAAGGTAAGTCTGCGATGCTTTTCACCAATTACTTTTGAAAATGCTACCTCCACTTTTTCAGCGCAAAACAAAGGTTCCGGATTGCCCTGGCCAAACGGCTGCAACAATGAAAGTTCATCAATCAACCGGTCAGAGATCATATCAAAATCAAGACGGCAATCGATTCGTATGCTGGGGATTAACTTTTGACCGACTGTCATGGTTTCAATGGTTTTTTCAAACTGCTTTTTAAATAGCTTCATATTTTCTTTTTTTATTCTTAAACCGGCAGCCATGGGATGTCCGCCAAATCCCTCCAGGTATTGAGAACACTGGCACAGGGCGTTATATAAATTGATTCCGGGGATGCTGCGGGCGGAACCTTTTCCGATATTTTCCTTAAAAGAGATTAAAATTACCGGCCGGTAAAATTTTTCCACCAGTTTGGAGGCAACAATACCCAAAACCCCTTCATGCCAGTCCTTTTTTCCGAGAATGACCGCATCCTTATTGATCATTTCCGGTTCTTCGTTAAAATACATCAGGATGTGATGAAAAATTTTCTGTTGAATTTCCTGGCGTTGGGTGTTCATTGTATTCAATGTCCCGGCTATCGTAAACGCTTCATCAATGTCTTTTGTAGTTAAAAGCCGGACAGCCAGCTGAGCATGCCCCATACGACCGGTAGCATTTAACCGGGGGCTTAATCTAAATGCGATATCTTCCGCATCAACCGTCAATTTATTGATGCCGCTAAGTTTGATTAATGCTTTAAGCCCCGGTCTCCGGCAGGTATTGATGACTTCCAGTCCTGCCTTTGCCAGAATCCGGTTTTCATTGATCAGCGGCACGACATCCGCAATCGTACCCAGTGCAACCAAATCACATTGATCCTTTAAATTAGGTTCCGTTCGGTTTTTCCAGAAATTAATATCTCTGAGTCGCTTGCGCAGGCGTATCAGCAGGCAAAAAGCGACACCGACACCGGCTAAATATGGTGAGTTAGAAGGGCAGTCATGTCTTCTCGGATTGACAACAGCCAATGCTTTCGGCAGCGACTCTGAAATGGTATGATGATCCGTAACAATGATGTCGATTCCAGATTGATTGGCTTTATCGATTGCATCATGACTGGCGGATCCGCAATCAATAGTAACAACCAGATTAAAACCACCGGGAATGACCACATGCTCAATTTGCTGAACATTCAGGCCATAACCTTCTTTGATGCGATGGGGGATGTAATAGATCACCTCAGCGCCGGTTGCCATCAGAAATTCATATAAAATGGTTGTGGAAGTAACGCCGTCAACGTCGTAATCGCCAAATACCAGGATTTTTTCCTTTTCAAGAATGGCATGAATGATTCGCTCGACAGCCTTGTCCATGTCAATCAAGGTTTTAAATGACTGGAGATGTTCCAACAGCGGATTGGAAAACTCAGAAATTGATTTTTTTGAAGTGATTCCCCGGTTAACCAAAAGTTTAGCAGTGATTGGCAGGTATCCCGTTTGTTTTTGAATGTTCTGGACGGCTGTGGTATCCGGGGTCAAAATTTCCATTTGTTTTTTCATAAATGGGCATATAACTTATACTGTGTAATGAAACAACGATATTCTGATGAATTCTCTTAGAAGTTTTTATTGTCAAAGTAAAAACCGGGATGGTATGTTTTAATACATAGTTTATATATGGAGACTTTTTTGAAGACAATAAGCAAGTTCTATTCTATTGAGAAAAAATCAGTCGGTTTTGTAAAATTCATTTTTGAAGCATATGACGGCATCGCAGTGGTGGAAACCATTGACAGGCAAGCGTCTATCATTAAACTGCATATTGCGCCCGGTTGTGAAGCAGATGTAGATGATGTGTTAAATGAATTAAAAAAAGAAATATTAATTGAACCCGTCAGTGAGATTATTGATCGAACGACGTGAAATACCAAGAAAAAAATATGAAAACAAAAAATGTCTATATCAACACCATTGGATGCCAGATGAATGTTTATGATTCAGGCCTGATGGCCAGAGTTTTAAAACATAAAAATTATAAAACGGTCGACTCGTATACAAATGCGGATCTTATTATCGTGAACACCTGTGCGATCAGGGAGAAAGCAGTTCAAAAAGTCTACAGTTTCCTCGGCCGGCTGAATGCTTTGAAAAAAAAAAATCCCGGGTTAAAAGTGGTTGTTGCCGGATGCGTTGCCCAGCAGCAGGGCGCAAAGCTGATTGCGCGGTTTGCCCAGGTTGATATTGTTTTAGGAACCCATGCCATCAATCAATTGCCTGATTTACTCCAAAGAATAGAGAAATTTCCGCAACCCATTGTTGAAGTTGAGATGACGAAAAAAATTCATGAATCTTTGCCATCCGGCTTTGTGATGAGGCAAAAAAGAGAAGTGACCGGCTTTGTCACCATCATGCGGGGTTGCGATAACTATTGTACTTACTGTGTGGTCCCCTATGTCCGGGGTCGGGAGATAAGCCGCAAGCCGCAATCCATTTTAAATGAGATACGGATGCTGGTTCAATCCGGCGTAAAGGAAATTACGCTTTTAGGGCAGAATGTGAACAGCTACGGTGTCAAGGAAGGCTTAACGTCATTTCCTGAATTGCTGACAATGATCAATGATATTGATGGACTGGAAAGAATTCGTTTTGTTACATCCCATCCCAAGGATCTTTCCGATCGCCTGATTGAATCGTTTGGTAAGCTGAATAAGGTATGCAATCATATTCATTTACCGGTTCAGTCGGGTTCAAATCATATCCTGAGAAAAATGAATCGTAAATACACCCGGGAAGCGTATCTGGAAAAGATTGAAAAACTTCGTGCAATCTCTCCAGGAATCGGGATTACAACGGATTTTATTGTCGGATTTCCGGGGGAGACGGAACAAGATTTTAATGACACCATCGGGCTGATGGAAACAGTCCAATTTGACAGTGTTTTCGCGTTTGAATATTCTGATCGTCCGGAAGCACCGGCCACCCGTTTTTCAGATAAAATAGATTTGGAGATAAAACATTACAGGCTCCAGCGTCTTTTTAAATTGCAGAAAAAAATCACAAGACAAAATCATCATTCGCTCATCGGCCAGACTTTTTCCGTTCTGATTGAAGGAGGAAGTAAAAACCAGCTGAAAAAAATTTCCCCATCATCAACGGTTGAACTTACCGGCCATACTTCCGAAAACAGGATTGTAAATTTTGAGGGTTCACCTGACTGGGGGATTGACATTGATTCATTAAAAGGACAAACTGTGGATGTGGAGATCATTAAAGCGTTTTCAAATTCTCTGTTCGGAGTTTTATCAAAACATCTAATAGAATATC
>JAJRPH010000332.1 GCA_024280875.1 Deltaproteobacteria bacterium
AAATGTATTAAAAAATAACATATTCTATATAATTAAAATTTAAAAAGTATCTTTGTTTATAATTCTCGTAGGATTTTATAAACAGGATACTGAAAAGTGAATTTTTTAAATTTCGATCAGTATAGTTTGTGTTACGAATCTATACTAATTTTTAATACATTTTTATGGTTTGTCAAGGAGTTAATTATTTTTGTAAGGATTTCCCTACAAAAAATTTGGGAAAGGGCTTACAGGTTTTAGCCTGTTTTTGTCTATAGAATAGCATCTTGCTTGGTCTTGATAGTTTTTCTAAGACAGGGGCGGGTTAAAAAATATTTTTTGCCTTTGGAAAATATAGTTTATTGAGTGTCGTATCAGATGCAGGAAGAGCGAACGCTCGCTCCTTTTTGCTTGACAGTTTCAGGGCGGCAGAGTATCAATTTTTAAGATGACAATAATAATTCTTATCATAAGGATAAATCGCATCAGCAAGCAGTTCACCTTATCCATTTATTAATATGGGGCAATTTATGGAAGCATTAGACAAAATAAAGATAATCTCCACAGATCCATATTCTTATGCGTCGAATTTGAAACAGGCTTTCGGTAAGCCTGTTGTCGGTAATTTTTGTTCGTACACACCTGAAGAACTGATCTATGCTGCCGGCGGCATTCCATTTCGTTTATTCGGAACAAAAAATGATATTTCAATGGCGGACGCTCATCTGCAGGCATATTGCTGTTCCCTGGTCAGGGGGGGGCTCGAAGACGCTTTGAAGGGGAATTTAAGTTTTCTGGACGGCACAGTGTTCCCTCATACCTGCGACTCGATACAGCGCCTGTCAGATATATGGCGTCTTAATGCGGGGTTTGCTTTTCATATAGATGTCGTGCTTCCGGTAAAGTTAGATACCCAAAGTGCCCGTATCTACATGATTGATGTGTTAAATGCATTTAAATCAGACCTGGAATCTGCGCTCAATGTTTCGATTACAAACGAAAAGATCCGGCAATCCATCAAACTATATAACCGTTTGCGTCAGATCCTGGGTGAAATTTATGAAATGCGATGTAAAGATCCGGATTGTCTGTCGGCTGCCGATCTATACCATACAATCAAAGCGTCGATGATAATGGACCGGGATGAATTATTAGAATTATTGCTATCTTTGCTTGATGATTTAAAGAAAAATGTAAAAGGCAGCACGTCAAATACAAATAAACGGGTTATACTGTCAGGCGGGATCTGCAATCATCCGGATATCTATACCGCGCTTGAAGAATCCGGTGCGGAAGTCATATGGGATGATTTGTGTACAGGAACGAGGTATTTTGAAGGAGAGATTGAGGAAACCGGTGATCCGATCGAGGCAATCGCCGATCGATACATCACCCGGATAGTATGCCCGGCAAAACATTTAACGGTAACAGCCAGAGGGGAAAGCTTGGTCAGAATGGTTAAAGACCGCAATGCATCCGGCGTGATATTCATGTTGTTAAAATTCTGTGATCCCCATGCCTTTGATTATCCTTATCTGAAAAAGTTTTTAGATGATGCCGGGGTTCCGAATATCCTGCTGGAAGTAGAAGAACAGCTTCCATCCGACGCTCAGTTGAAGACCCGGTTTGAAACGTTTGTGGATATGATTGATTAAAAAATTTATCGGAGGAAATATGGCCGATCAACCGATTATCAAAGATCCGGAAAAAGAAAAGCGGAAAATAAAATCCGTCAGCAAAATGAAAGAAATTATGACCACCTATTACATCGAGGCAAAAACCGCCCGGGAGAACGGGAAAAAGGTGGCCTGGATCACCAGTGGGGGGCCGGTGGAGTTTCTGATCGCCATGGATGTGATCCCGGTCTATCCTGAAAACCATGGCGCCATGGTCGGAGCTTCCAAAATGGGAGTGGATTTATGTGAAAAAGCCGAAGAAATGGGCTATTCCAGAGATTTATGCTCCTATGCGAGAGTGGATATCTCCTGTTCGGTAACCAACGGCGGTCCCATCGGCGGTCTGCCAAAGCCGGATTTTCTGGTTTGCTGCAATAATATCTGCGGGACGGTTTTAAAATGGTATGAAGTGGCGGCAAGATATTATGATGTCCCCCTGTTTATCTTAGATACCCCGTTTATACATACAACGTTTTCAGAAAGCGCAAAAAAGTATGTGATCACCCAGACCTATGAATATATCGAATTTCTGGAAAAACAATGCGGTAAAAAGATGGATTTTAACCGGATGCACCAGGTTAGCAAACTCGCTGTTCAAAGTCTGCGTCTGTGGCAGGAAGTTCTGGACACAGCCGCGCATAAACCAGCGCCCATGACGGCGTTTGATGCGTTTTTTCACCTGGCGTTGATCGTTACTCTGCGCGGTACGCAGATTGCCGTGGATTATTATAAACAGCTTAGGGATGAGATGAACCAGCGGATTAAAGACGGGATTTCCATGGTCCCCAATGAAAAATACCGGCTTTTATGGGACAATCTGCCGGTATGGTACCGGACCAAATGGCTGTCTGATAAATTTTCGTCCCATAACGCATGTCTGGTTGGAGACACTTACACCTCCGCATGGAGCGGGATTATGGATTTGATTGACGAGGACAACTTTATCGAAACCGGCGCCGTGGCATATTCAAGCGTCTATATCAATGTGTCGCTGGACATTATGCTCGAAACATTAAAAAAACTGATCAAAAAATATGATGTGGACGGCCTGGTCATGCATTCCAACAGAAGCTGCAAACCCTACTCATTCGGTCAGTATGATTTGCAGAAAATGGTCATGAAAGAGCTGAAATTACCGACGTTGATTATTGAAGCTGATATGGTGGATGCAAGAAGTTTTTCTGAAAGCCAGATTGAGACACGGATTGATGCGTTTATGGAAACTCTGAAAGGATAACTAAATGATTACAGCAGGTATCGATATCGGCTCAATTACCGCAAAAGCCGCAATATTACAAGACGGGAATATTCTTGGCACGCAGGTTAATTTTACGGGGTATAATTCAAGCCAGGCAGGGAAGAACGTGATTGACGATCTGGTAAAAGAAATCGGCATAAGCGTTGAAGACCTTGATTCGGTGGTATCGACCGGTTACGGCAGGAACAGTGTCGAATTCGCAAATAAGGCCATTACCGAAATTACCTGCCATGGCGCCGGTGCGTATTTTTTGAATCCGGATATTCGGTTTATCATCGATATCGGCGGACAGGACAGTAAGGTCATTCGAATTGATGATGCCGGCCGGGTGGTTGACTTTGCCATGAACGACAAGTGTGCTGCGGGTACCGGAAGATTCCTCGAAGTCATGGCACGCGCCCTGGAAGTCGATCTGGACGGATTCGGTGACATCAGTCTTCAGGGGAAAGTCCCGGCAAAAATCAGCAGTATCTGCACGGTATTTGCTGAATCCGAAGTGATTTCATTGATTTCTAAAGGCGAAACCCGTAAAAATATCATTGCTGGAATTCATGAATCGGTGGCTTCCCGGGTTTCCGCCCTCGCCAAACGGGTGGGGGTTGTGGAACCGGTGATGATGACAGGTGGGGTTGCAAAAAATATCGGCGCGGTTCGGGCGTTGGAAGCCAAGCTGGAAACGACCATCCAGGTGTCTGAATATGCCCAGGTCAACGGTGCCATCGGCGCGGCCATTCTGGCGGAGAAGCAGGTAAGATTGGAGGTTTTACGTGAAAGCAATAAAATTTAATCCGGATTTATGCATGAACTGTGAGACCATCGATTGTCTCATGAAATGCCAGTATCTTTCCTTTGCCGATATTGCCGAAGCCAGGGAAGAAAAATTAAAGATCAATGATGGTAAAGACAGTCGTGTGCTTGAACAATGCCTGACCTGCTATGCGTGTCAGGAATATTGCCCCTATGACAACAATCCGTTTTATCTGCTGGTGGAACGCCAGGAGGAAAAGGGAATTTTGCCGGCCCCTAAGCCGATTATAGAAGAACAGTTGCGCATGATGGCGCCCAAAGGGAGAATTACAAAACAAGCGGTTTCCGGACCGGTGGTGGATATGTGTGCGTTTCCCATGTTGACCGGATGTGTTCGGGGAAAACTGTTTGAAGGGGCATCCACCATTGTGGGCATGGATGTTTTTTGTAATATCATGTGGCTTCATTTTGCGAAAAATTCCACCATAAGGCAGCGTGTTCCCCAGATGATCGATAATATCATGTCCTTTTATCTGGCAGACTCGGGTACCAATGAACTGGTTTGCTTTCATGATGAGTGCTACGGGACCTATACCAGCGTTGCCGATGCTTATGGTGTCGAAGTCCCCTTTAAACCTATTCATCAGTTTGATTATATCAATCAGCGATTGAATGACCTGGCGGATGCGGTCAAGCCGATTAACGCAAAAATCGTTTATCAGCGGCCCTGCTCCAATCGTCTGGTTCCCAGGACCGATCAGGTGCTGGATGAGATTTTTGAAAAAATTAGGGCCCAACGGGTGCCAAGAAAGTATGACCGGGAAAATGCGCTCTGTTGCGGCGGAGTTCCCAGAGCACACCAGCGTGATGAACTGGCTGATGAACTGGTGGAAAAAAATATTAAGGATATGCTGTCTGTGGGCGCAACCTACTGTGTGTTCAACTGTCCGTTCTGTATGGCCACGTTAGGCCAGGAAGTCGCGGAACAGGGTCTGATGCCGATTCTGGTTAGCGACCTGGTTCAAATAGCTTTGGGAGAATAACATGACAACTGATCTGACCACCAGACTGGGAAAAATAGTCGGTTCCCGATTTGTTTCCGGAGAAGCTGAAGAGCGTTATCTGTATTCCATGGATCCGGGCACCATGCCTGCGGCAGCACCGGATGCCGTTGTGATGCCGGCAAATACAGACGAAGTTCAGCTGATCGTCCAGCTGGCCAATGAACTGAAGGTTCCGATTGTTCCCATGGGGGCAGGGCTGGTTCTCTCCGGCCTGACCCGGGCGTTAAAAGGCGGCATTATTGTCGATATGAAGCGCATGAATCATATCATTGAAGTGAACCCGATCAGCCGCTATGCCGTGGTCGAAGGGGGCGCGTCCCAGGGAATGCTCAAGGCATATCTGAAAAAACATTATCCCCAGTTAAAACATTCCATGCCGGATGCACCGCCCATTGCAACCATGGCCGGCAATGTTTGTATTCACGGATCAGGACATCTGTCCGTGCTGGGCGGCTCCCATTCAGACATGCTCACCGGCATGGAGGTCGTTCTGCCTTTCGGCGAGGTTATCAAAACCGGTTCCTGCAGTGTTTCCGGGAAATGGTTCGGCCGGTCACCGTTGCCGGATCTGTCCGGACTGTTTGTTGGGTGGGCAGGAACCACCGGTATTGTAACCAAACTCGGAATCAAGCTGTTCCCAAACTATAAACACAATGATGTGTTGATTTTTGTGGCAGAAGATGCAGACCTGATGCCGGAGATCATTTCGCAGCTGACGAGCACCCAGGTGGCCGAGGGTATGACGCCCTGGATGTCGCCAAAGCCGGCCTGGGCCAAGGGGTTCCTTCATATCAATATTGCATATGGGGCGCACACGAAAAAGGAATTAACCTTTAAACGAAACCTGCTCCAGGCGTCTGTGAGGGAACATATTGACCGGAAAATCGCCGGGTTCCTGCCTTTGCCGCCACCGCAGAAAGGCCGGTTTTTACAAATTCCGTCTCCGGACCTGGCCAGATTCGCGGACCTTCGAAAAGGCGGCGGTTTTGAATATGTGGGCGCCATGATGGCCATTGAGCATTTCCCGGAAGCCTATCGTACCGGATTGGAGATCGCGGAAAAATTCAATGTCGCTTATTCTTTAGGCGCGCGTATTATCGGGGCCGGGCATTGCATGATGTTCTTTTTTGCCTATGCGTTTAACCGGGCGGACGCTGAAGATGTGAAACGGGCATCCGATGCCCTGGAAGCCACCAACGCGGCGGCCCTTAAAATCGGCGGTATCCCCTGGAAAGCGGAACAGCCCGCCCAGCAGCAGATTATCGACAAAATGGATTCGGGCACATTCTCACTGATGAATCGTATTCGATCCGTTCTGGACCCCAATCAAGTCATGAATCCGGGCAACTGGGAGATTTAAATAATGGAACACGAAGAGATCTTGCACAGATGCTTTCGATGCGGCTACTGCAAGCTGCCTGGCAATTATGTGGACATCAACTGCCCATCTTATCTGGCGTTTCGGTTTGAAACCTATTCACCGGGTGGTCGGATGTGGCTGCTCCGGGCATGGCTGGATAAAAAAATTTCTACCAGTGAGCGGTTTGCCGAGATCATGTTCTCCTGCGCCACCTGCGGCAATTGTGTGGCGCATTGTGCATTTCCTGAATTCAGGGACCGGCTGCTACTGGCATTTACCGCAGGAAAAGAGGCGTTGCTGGATGCGGGGCAGGCCCCTACAGCGGTCCGTGATTATTTAACAAAAATGCAGCTTCATGGGAACCCGTACGGCAAATCGGTTAAAAAAAGTACCCAATGGCAGGACGGGTTGGGGGTTGAGCTGTTTTCAGATCAGGAATACCTTTTTTTTGTCGATGATGTGGGCACCTATGATCCCAGGGGCCAGGAAATTGCCCGGTCCGTGGCAACGCTTTTGCAAAAAGCCGGGATTTCTTTCGGCGTCATACCAGGCGCGATGAATTCAGACGGAAATGATGTCAATGCCATGGGCGAAACCGCCTTATTTGAAGATCTGGCGGAAAAAAATATTTCTTTGCTTAATAATTTGAATGTAAAGAAAATTATTACCTTGTCGCCCCACAGTTTGAACGCACTAAAAAATGATTATCCAGCCCTTGGGGGGAACTATCAGGTATTTCATTACACCCAGGTGATGGCATTTGCCATGCAAGGACTCACGTTTTCAGGCAAGGAACCGGAAGTAAAGATTACGTATCATGACCCGTGCTATCTGGGGCGTCATAATACGGACTATGAATCCGCATGCATGATTTTACGGTCCGTGCCGGGAGTCACCCTGGTTGAGATGGACCGGAACCGCAAAAATGCCCTGTGCTGCGGCGGGGGCGG
>JAJRPH010000333.1 GCA_024280875.1 Deltaproteobacteria bacterium
ATTTATTAACTCCGGGTTGGATGGAGAATTAAATAAAATGAAATCCATTTGTAAAGATCTGGCCGATGAATATGCGGGCTTGGATGATATTGTAAAAGACCTTGATGATGACCAGTGGCAGATGCAGACCCCGTTTTTTAAATGGACGATCAAAGATGAAATCAGTCACCTGGCATATTTTGACCAGGCCGCTTTGTTTTCAGCCACCGACGCCAAGGCCTTTGCCAAAGATATGGAAGTAATGCTTGAAGGATTCACCGATTACACTGGCATGCACAGAAAAGTGAATGCAGTCGGCGGCAGCATGAGCAATGCGGATCTGCTGGCGTGGTGGCGGAAAGCGCGTGCGCAGCTTGTGGCGGGTTTTGAATCCCTGAAACCGGATACCCGGGTTCCCTGGTACGGCCCCACCATGAGCGCGCGAAGTTCTGCAACTGCCCGGATTATGGAAACCTGGGCCCATGGCCAGGATATCGTGGATGCCTTGAAGATTGTCCGTCACGGCTCGGATCGGCTTAAGCATATCGCCTTTCTGGGGGTCTCTACATTTAAATGGAGTTTTAAGAACCGGCAATTGGCAGTACCGGATCAGGCGGTCCGGGTGGCGCTTGCCGGCCCGTCGGATGATCTGTGGGTCTGGGGACCGGAAGAAGCGGACAATGTTGTCTCCGGATCAGCAGAGGATTTCTGCCTGGTCGTTACCCAGAGGCGCAATGCACAAGATACAGGGTTAAAAATCCGGGGAGACATAGCCGGTCAATGGATGAAGATCGCCCAGGCCTTTGCCGGGCCGCCGGAAGATGCCCCTGCCCCGGGTGTACGATTATAAGAAAAAATTATCCACAATCAAAGGAGGAAGACTTCAATGGATTTAACAGATAAGGTTGTTGTTACCTGTGCCATTACCGGTGTACTCACCAACCCGGGAAAATTCAATGTTCCGGTAACCCCCGAAGAGATGGCGGAAGCCACCCGCCAGGCTTTTGATCAGGGGGCCACCATCGTCCACGCCCACTTCAGATCACAGCAGCCGGACATGGGAATGTGGCCCACGTGGGATATAAAAGAAGTCGAAGATATCATGACGGCCATTCGCCAGCGAGTGCCGAAGATGATTATCAATATGAGCACCGGGGTCATGGGCGCCAATATTTCAGGGCCTCAGGCATGCCTTGAAAAGTTTAAACCGGAAATAGCCGCGTGCAATGCCGGATCTCTGAATTATCTGAAAATTCGCAAAGACGGCCAGTGGGCATGGCCCCCGATCCTTTTTGACAACCCGGTTGAAAAAGTGAAACAGTTTACCGACACCATGGCAGCGAATAATATCATTCCTGAGTTTGAATGTTTTGATACCGGTATTGTCCGCAGCGTCGGGATGTTCAAGGCAAACGGCATGTTTTCCGGCAATCCCCATCTATCCTTTGTCATGGGAGTTGACTCGGGCATGCCCGCACGGGCGGACCTGCTCCCGATTTTAAAAGATGAACTGCCGAAAAATTCTCACTGGCAAGTGATTGCCACAGGTGCTGGCCGTGAAAAGCTCTGGGAACTTCACCGTGCCACAATTGAGCTTGGCGGAAATGTCCGTACCGGCCTTGAAGATACGTTTTATCTTCCAAATGGTGAAAAAGCTGAAAATAACGGACAGCTGGTGGAAGCCCTGATAAAGATTATCCGGGAACAGGGCAAGGAGCCGGCGAGTCCGGAAGAAACTCGCGAAATATTAGAAATTAAACGATGACCGGTTTCATATAAAGGAATATCCCCATGTATAAAAACCTGCTTAGTCCGATCACCATAAACAAACTGGAAATCAGAAACCGGGTGGTTTATCCGTCCCTGGGGCTTCTGTACTCCTATGATGGAACATTAAATGACCGGTATTATGAATATTTTCGTGAAAAAGCCAGGGGCGGCACCGGTCTGGTGACAGTGGGACCGGTGGGGATTGACTTTATCGGGTCCGGGAACATTATCCCTATGCTCGACAGTGATGATGCGATTCCCGCATTTAAGAAGATGGCGTCTATAATTAAAGACGAAGGGGCTAGGGCCTGGGTGCAGCTGTTTCATGCCGGTGCCTATTCATACCCCATTCTTCTTGGAGATGAAGTCCCTATTGCACCCTCTGCAATATACTCCAGATATTCGAAAGCCATACCCCGGGAAATGACCCTCGAGGATATCGAAAGAGTCCGGGAATCATTTGTCAGCGCAGCACTCAGAGCCCAGGAAGCGGGATTTGACGGGGTCGAGATCCTTGGCTCCGGCGGTTACCTCATCACCCAGTTTCTTTCCATTATTAAAAACCAGCGGACCGATGATTACGGCGGCAGTTTTGAAAACCGGGTCCGGTTCCCCAAAGAGGTGATTGAACATACCCGAAAGCGTCTGGGGGATGATTTTCCCTTAACCATCCGTATGGCCGGCAATGATTTTGTGATTGGCAGTAACACGGATACTGAAACAAAGGAGTTTGCGAAAGTATATGAAAAGGCTGGTGTGGATGCCATCAGTGTGACCGGCGGCTGGCATGAAACCCATGTGCCCCAGCTTCCTGCCAGTCTGCCTCAATCCGGTTTTGCCTTTCTGGCATATAATATCAAAAAAGTGGTGTCCGTACCGATAATGGCCTCCAACCGGATTTCTTCTCCGGAGTCTGCGGAAGAACTGCTCAAGGAAGGCTATGCGGATATGGTGAGCATCGGCCGGGGGCTCATTGCCGATCCCCACTGGGTCAACAAGGCCATGGTCGGCAAATCAGATGAAATCAGGCCATGCGTGGCATGTCTTCAGGGCTGTATGGATAGTGTCATGAGCGGAAAACCGGTCACGTGTGTTGCAAATCCCCTGGCCGGGTATGAAGGAGAGCGGAAAATTAAGAAATGTGAAACCCCGAAAAATGTGATGATCGTGGGGGGGGGTATGGCAGGACTTGAGGCAGCGGTCACGGCGGCAAGGGCAGGTCACCGGGTGGATTTGTATGAAAAAAACGATGAAATCGGGGGGCAGCTATGGATCGCCGGCGCACCGCCTCATAAAGGAGAATTGTTAGGTTTTCTGAATTATTATCAGGCCATGTTATGGAAGCACAATGTCTCGCTGCACTTAAATACCAAAGTGGATGACCGGCTGATCAAGGAAAAAAATCCGGATTTTTTGATTGTCGCAGAAGGCGCAGAGCCTTTGGTCCCGCCTATTGACGGCATTGATGATCCGAGTGTGATCTCAGCCTGGGACCTGCTTAAAGAAGACCGTTTACTAGGGGATGAAGTGGCGATTATCGGCGGTGGTGCAGTAGGGCTTGAAACCGCATTGAAGGTTGCCGCCAAAGGCACGATCTCCCCCGAGGTTTTATACTTTTTGTTTACCCATGAAGCTGAAAGCGTTGAACGGCTGCGGGAGCTGATGTTTAAAGGCACATCCAATGTTACGGTGTTTGAAATGTTGCCGAAAGTCGGAAAAGATGTGGGGAAATCCACTAAATGGGTTTTGATGGGTGATCTGGATAAATACGGTGTTGCCATCACCACCGAGGCTGCGGTTATTTCAATTAAAAACGGGCTGCTGACATATAAAAAAGACGGACAGGAACATCAGCGGCAGTTTGACAACATCATTAATGCGGCAGGGTCCAAATCCATTAAAAACATTGCCGAAAAAATCGAGAAACTGGACATCCCTTTTGCGGTCATCGGTGACGGGGCACAGCCGGGGAAAATGAACCATGCGGTTCATGGCGGTTTTCTGGCAGCCCTTGAGATTTAATGGACAGGATACAAACCGCCCGTTTAAATGACTTAAATGGTATCCGTAAACTTAATACCCTGCTGAAAATAGTTGATATCAGTGATTTTTACTGGAATACGGATCCGTATATAAAGGCGGCGATTACTGAGAACCGGTGTTTTATTATAAAAGATGATTCCATGATCATGGGGACCATGATCATGGAATGTCGGAATCCGGAAAAGCGATATCCCCGAAAGTCACTGGCCATCGGAACGTTAAGCGTGCGCCCGGAATTCAGAAGAAACGGACTCGGCCTTTTGCTTGTTTCTCATGCCAGAGCAATGGCCCGACAAGAGAAAAAAC